>JBKOXV010000301.1:0-5777 GCA_046725105.1 bacterium
CGTCAACTCGAGCTGATCGGGTTCCCGCCGCCCGGCCATCCGTACTGGACGCCCGCCACCCTGGACGGCGTGGCCCTGCGCTACCCCCGCCTGGACCTCACGCCCTGGCGTGAAGTCCAGGCCGCGGTTCCCGTCACGCCACCGTGCGAAAACCGCTCGATCGGGTGACCGGAACCGGGGTGCCCGGCTAGCCGAGGAGGCCGGCGGCCCGGGCGGCGGCGACGTTGGCCTCGTGGTCGCGCTGATTGGCGGCAAAGGCGTGATGACCGTCCTGACCGGCCAGCACGTAGAAGAGGTAGGCGCACGGCTCGTCGGCCGTGTTGGTGGGACACGAGTCCGGGTTCGGTGCCGGGTTGAGCACGGCCTGGATGCTCGCCTTGCCGGGGTTGGCGATCGGCGTCGGCGGCAGGCCCGAGTGCAGGTACGTGTTGTACGGCGTGTCGGTGGCCTTCAGCGTGTCGAACGGGGTGTTGGGCGGCTGGTTGTAGAAGAGCGTCGAGTCGATCTGCAGCGGCATGCCGAAGTACAGCCGGTTCAGGATGACCCGGGCGATCTTGGGCCGATCGTCGGCGACCTTGGCCTCGCGCTCCACCATCGAGGCGATGATCAGCTTCTGATACGCCTCGTCGGGCGGCAGGTCGTCGAGCCCTACCTCGGCGCCGAGCAGCTCCATCTGGTGGGCGAGCCGCTGCACCACCTTGGCCTCGGTGTCGTTGCCGCCGATCTGGTATTTGGCCGGGAACAACAGCCCTTCGAGGCTGTTGACGCCGGCCGGCTCGTACTTGGAGCGGATCTGGCCGTCGGTGGCGGCCTGGATCACGTTCGCCTGCTGCAGCCGCGGGATCGTGTCCTGGAGCCGCTTCCCGATCTGGGCGATCGTGAAGCCCTCGGGGAACACCACGTTGTCGAAGGTCTGCGCCGGAGGCGTGCGCAGCACGGCGAGGATGTTGCCCATCGTGTCGCGCGGCTTGAGCGTGTAGTAGCCGGGCTGGATGTCGACGTGCTGCTTGTGGTCGGCGTACCAGCGGAACACGGCGTCGTTGGTGATGATGCCCTGGGCCTTGAGCCGCTTGGAGATCGACTCGATGGTGTCGCCGGGATTGACGGTGAAGTTCACCGGGGCCTTGGTTTCGCCCGGCGGGTTGAGCTGGCGCGTCAGCCACAGGCCGGCGGCGCCCGCCACGAGCAGCAGCACGACGAGCAAGCCCAGTATCGAGAACCCGACGTACCGGGCCGAGCGGCGGCTGCGCCGGAGCGGTTCGCCCTCGAACGTGTAGAGCTCGCCGGGGTCGTCCCAGGCGTCACCGGCCCAGTCGTCGAGGACCGGCGGCCGGCGCTCATTCACGACCGGCGCCGGTCCAGCCAGGCCTGCAGCATGACGGCGGCAGCCACCTTGTCGACCACGGTGCGCCGGGCCGGTGCCCGCAGACCCGCCTCCACGAGGGCGCGATCGGCCGACACGGTCGTCAGGCGTTCGTCGAACGTCTCCACCGGCACCGGCACCACCGTAGCGAGTTCGGCCGCTTCGGCGAGGGCACGACGGGCGGCGGGCCCACTGCTGCCGTCGAGGCTGAGCGGCAATCCGACCACCAGGCGTTCGGCCTCTTCCTCGGCCACGAGGGCGGCGACGGCGCGGTGATCGGTGGCGTGGTCGCGGCGGCGTTCGAGCACGGTGAGGGGCGTGGCGATGGTGCCGGACCGGTCGCTCACGGCCACGCCGATCCGCTTGGACCCGAGGTCGAGCCCGATCACCCTCACCCGATGCCGGCGGCCGCCCTCGCCCGGGCCAGGGCCTCGTCGATGCCGCCGGGATCCCTTCCTCCGGCCACCGCCACGTCGCCCTTGCCGCCCCCGCCGCCACCTCGCACGGCGGCGGCCGCCTCGCGGATGAGCTCGCCCGCCGCCAGCCCGCGGTCCGGCTTCACCGCGGCGACGAGGGCCACGCCGCCCGTATCCGTGGCGCCGATCAGCACGACGGCGCCCACCGCCGCCTGCTGGCGGACGGCCAAGGCGAGATCGCGCAGCTCACCCGTCGTCAGTCCGTCGACGCGCGCCACCACCGTTCCGTCGACCGCGCTGGCAGCCAGCTCGCCGGCTCGGCCGCTGGCGGCCTTGGCGCGCAGCGCCTTCAGCTCGTCGCGCAGCGCTTTGTTCTCCTCGAGGCGTTTCTCGATGCCCTCGACGATGGTGTCGGTGGACGTGCCGAGGAGCTGGGCGGCCCGCGCCAGCTCACGTTCGTCCCGCTGCAACAGGGCCACGCTGTTGGTGCCGGTGACGGCCTCGATGCGCCGCAGGTTCGAGCCGATCGAGCCCTCGGACACGATCTTGATGGTGCCGATGTCGCCGGTGGCCCGCACGTGGGTGCCGCCACACAGCTCGAGGCTGTTGCGGCCGGCCTCGAGCACGCGCACGATGTCGCCGTACTTGTCGCCGAAGAAGGCGATGGCTCCCATGGCCTCGGCCTCGGACTTGGTGGTCTCGTAGGCGCGCACCGGGTCGTTGGCGAGCACTTCGCCGTTGGCGAGGCTCTCGATGCGCTCGATCTCCTCCGGCGTGAGCGGCGCGTAGTGGCTGAAGTCGAACCGCAGCCGATCGGGTGCCACCAGCGAGCCGGCCTGCTTCACGTGGTCGCCCAGCACCTCCCGCAGCGCCCAGTGGAGCACATGGGTGCCGGTGTGGTTGCGCCGGATGGCGTCGCGGCGTGCCGCGTCGACCCGGGCGGTGGCCTCCTGGCCGGCGGAGATGGTGCCCTCCGCGATGCGGGCGGTGTGGCGCCGCAAGCCGGGGAGGGCGAAGGTGGTGTCGAGCACCTCGGCCCGGCCCGTGGCCGTGACAATCTCGCCGGTGTCGCCGACCTGGCCGCCGGACTCGGCATAGAACGGTGTCCGGTCGAGGAAGATCTCGACGCCGTCGTCGGCGGGCAGCACGGCCAGAACCCGGACGCCGGCGGTGCTGGTCTCGGTGTAACCGGTGAACTCGGTGATGCCGAACTGCTCCACGAGCTCGCGGTACGAGTCGACGCGCTCGTCATCGACGCCTTCGGCCTTGCGAGCCTCCTTGGCGCGGCGCCGCTGCTCGGCCATCTCGGTGTTGAACCCGGCCACGTCGACGGTGACGCCGCGCTCGTCGGCGATCTCCTGGGTGAGCTCGAGCGGGAAGCCGTAGGTATCGTGCAACCGGAAGGCGGTGGAACCGGCGAGGGTGTCGCCGGCGGTGGTCAGCTCGTCGGAAAGGATGCTCAGCCCGTTGCGGAGCGTGTGCCTGAAACGCTCCTCCTCCCTGGTGATGACGCCGACGATGAAGTCATGGTTCGCGCGCAGGTCCGGGTAGGCGTCGCCCATGATGTCGATCGCCGTCTCGACGAGCGGGGGCAGCATCAGCTTCTCGGCGCCGAGAAGGAAGGCATGGCGGATGGCCCGGCGCAGGATGCGCCGCAGCACGTACCCCCGCCCCTCGTTGGACGGGAACACCCCGTCGTTCACGAGCATGGCGCCGGACCGGGCGTGCTCGGCCAGGACGCGAAGGCTGAAGCTGGCCCGGTCGTCGAACGAGTCGGTGTAGCTGCTCCCGGTCAGGCCGGCGGCCTGGTCGACCAGCGGGCGCAGGACATCGGTGTCCCAGATCGTGGGCACGTCCTGGAGCAGGGTAAGGATGCGCTCGAGCCCGGCGCCGGTGTCGATCGACGGGCGGGGCAGGGGCGTGCGCGTGCCGGCGGCGTCCTGGTCGTACTGCATGAACACGAGGTTCCAGAACTCGAGGAATCGCTCACCGGCCGGGTCGTGGGCCGGGCCACCGTCAGGACCGAACTCGGGCCCCTTGTCGAGGTGCAGCTCCGAGCACGGCCCGCACGGGCCCGTCTCGCCCATCTGCCAGAAGTTGTCGGCGTCGCCGAGACGCTGGATGCGCTCCATCGGGACGCCCACGACGTCGTGCCAGATCTGCTCGGCCTCGTCGTCGGACGTGTGCACCGTGATCCAGATCCGATCGCCGTCGAATCCCAGCACCTCGGTGGAGAGCTCCCACGAGAAGGGGATGGCATCGGCCTTGAAGTAGTCGCCGAAGCTGAAGTTACCGAGCATCTCGAAGAACACGAGATGCCGGCTCGTGCGCCCGACGTCGTCGAGGTCGTTGTGCTTGCCGCCGGCGCGCGCGCACTTCTGGACACTGGTGGCCCGGCGGAACGGCGGCACCTCGTCGCCCACGAAGTAGGGCTTGAACGGCACCATGCCGGCCACGGTGAACAGCACGGTGGGATCGTGCGGGATGAGGCTGGCCGACGGCACCACCGCGTGGCCGCGCTCGGCGAAGAAGCCGGTGAAGGCTCGGCGCAGCTCGTTGGCGGTGCGGGGTGGCGTCGGCATGGTCGTGCCAGCCTATCGGCGCACCCTGCGACTCTCTTCGGGTTACCGGCGGCTGCGCCGGCGCGGCCCGCGGTGCGCCCGTCGCGGCACGTAGGCCGGATCGACGAGCTCGACGGCGGTGGTCTCGACGACCACGACGGGCCGTGGTGCGATCTCGGCTTCCTCGGCGGCGCGCAGCTCGGCCTCGCGGGCCACCATGGCGGCGCGGCCTTCGCGCACGGCGTCGGCCAGCCGGTCGACGGCGCTCTTGGCCATGCTGACGGGCCGGTACCGGGTGGCCGCCTGGCGCGCCTTGCGTTTGGCGTACGCCGATCCCCCGGCACCCGCCACGGCCCCGGCGGTGAACCACACGAGCCGCTTCATCATGACCGCGCCTTGCGACGCAGCCGGGACGCCGCCCGGGACGTACCCGATGCCAGCGCCACCGTCTTGATGACCGGTGCCGACAGGGCCATGCGGGTGACGCGCGACGCCCCGTTGACGTGCGACGAGATCGCTTCGGCCGAGCCGAGCAGCCGCTCGAAGCGATCCAACTCGCCCCGGGCATCGTCGACGGCGGCGTGCAGCTCGTCGAGGAGCGGCTCGGTGTCGTCACGCAACCTGGTCAGCTCCTTGCGCAGTTCCCCCGTCGCCTGCAGCACTCGCCCCAGCACGACGGCCAGCGCCGCGAACGCGAGGGCGCACAGCACGACGGCCACCACGACGGCGAGGTCGCCGGCGCTCACCCGTCGCCTTCCTTCGGAGCGCCCGTCGACGGGTTCGGTCGGGCTCTCTGGCTGTCCATCCGGCGGCGCACCTCCTGCTCGAACCCGTGGGCCGACGGCTCGTAGTACTGCCGGTCGGCGACGTCGTCGGGCGCGTACTGCTGGGCCAGCCACCCCCGCGGGTCGTCATGAGGGTACTCGTAGCCCTTCCCGTGGCCGAGGACTCTGGCGCCTCGGTAATGGGAGTCGCGCAGGTGCTTGGGCACCTCTCCACCGATCCCGTTGCGCACGTCCTCCCGCGCCTGCCAGATCCCCAGCGCCGCCCGGTTGCTCTTGGGCGCCGTGGCCAGGTGGACGACGGCCTGGGCCAGGTTCAGCTGGGCTTCGGGGAGGCCGACGAATTCCACGGCGCGGGCGGCGGCGTCCGCCACCACCAGCGCCATCGGGTCGGCCATCCCGACGTCCTCCGAGGCCAGGATCACGAGTCGGCGGGCGATGAAACGGGCATCCTCGCCGGCTTCCAGCATCCGGGCCAGGTAGTGGAGGGACGCGTCGACGTCGGAGCCGCGCAGGCTCTTGATGAAGGCCGAGATGACGTCGTAGTGGTCGTCCTCGCCGTAGCGCAGGGCCTTGGTGCCGAGGGCGTCCGCGGCGTCGTCGAGGGTGACGTGGGGGCGCTGGCCCGGGTGGTGGGCGGCGGCCAGGGCGGCGG
>JBKOXV010000211.1:0-24065 GCA_046725105.1 bacterium
GGTTCCGGCGTCCTGCGGCCGGATGATGAAGTAGGCGACCTCGTCCGGCACCACCGCCAGCGCCAGCGTGGGTGGGACGAGGCAGAACATCCCGCGCATGCGCTCCTCTTCCGTGAGCGCGGGAAAGACGGGCAGCAGGCACTTCATCGTCGGATTGAACGACCCGTCGATCTGGGTGAAGTGCTGCACGCGCGACACGTGTCCCATCCCGTCGCGCCACTCGAAGAAGTCGCTCATACCCGAGGGAGCGAACGTCTGCAACGGCTCGTGCAGCCGGCTGGCGTGATACGGGTCGTTGAAGTTCTCCATCATGACCTTCCAGTTCCACGGAAGGTCGGGGAGCGTCTTTCCGGCGATGGTGGTGGCCCTACCCAGCTCGAAGTGGGCCAGCAGCGGATCGAGCTCGGCCAGTCCCGGCGCCAGCGGAGCCGGCGACGGATCGAACGACGTGAAGACGAAGCCGTGCCAGATCTCCACCGGCAGTGACGGCAAGGAGTGTTCGGCCTTGTCGAAGTCGACGGCGCGCTCCATGGCCGGCGCGCCGAGCAGCCGGCCGTCGAGCCCGTAGCTCCAGTGGTGGTACGGACACGTGAACTTGGTGCAATTGCCGCCGCCCTCGGCCACCACCATGCCCCGGTGGCGGCACACCGCCGACATCACCCGGATCACGCCGTCCTTCCCCCGCACGACGATCAGCGGCTCGTCGACGATGGTGGTGGCGTACCAGTCGCCGGGCTCGGGCACCTGGTCGATGCGGCCGACGCACAGCCACTCGTGGGCGAAGATCGCCTCCTTCTCGAAGGCGTAGAACTCCGGTGACGTGTAGATGACCGGCGGCAGCGCTTCGGCTTCGTTCACGTCGGCCGTCGACGCGGCGAAGCTGTCGAACAGGTCGCGGCTCAGCACCGTCATCCTCGCTCCTTCAGGAGGAACTTGCGGATCTTGCCGACCGAGGTGCGGGGCAGCTCGCCCACGATCTCGACGCGGACCGGGCGCTTCGACTTGGCGAGGCGGTCGGCGCACCAGGCCGCCAGCTCGGCCGTATCGAGGGCGGGCCGGCCCGGCTGCTGCACGACGAAGCCGACCGGGACCTCGTCGCGCATCGGGTCGGGCTCGCCGATGACGGCCGCCTCCAGCACGCTCGGGTGGGCGGCGAGCACGGCCTCCACCTCGACGACGGACACGTTCTCCCCCGCCACCTTCAGCACGTCGCTGCTGCGCCCGTCGAAGTAGAAGCGGCCGTCGCCGTCGCGGTGGCCGAGGTCACCGGTGCGGAACCAGCCGCCGCGGAACGACCGGGCCGTCGTGTCGGGATCGTCGAGGTAGCCGTCGAACAGGGTGACGCCGGGTTCGCCGCCGACGACGACCTCGCCGGTCTCGCCGTCGGGAACGAGCTCGTCGCCGCCAGGAGCGCGCAGGTCGACGTGACACCCGAGGGTGGGCTCACCCATGGCGTGCGGGACCGGTCTGACGGTGCGGTTCGTGAGCACGGCCGGGATCGTCTCCGTCATCCCGTACAGCTGCCGGGGTCGACAGCCGAGCAGGCCGGCGAGCGTCTCGTACTGGTCGGCGGTGATGTTCTGGGCGTACCAGCAAAGCACCAGACGCAGGTCGGGCTCGGGCGCCGGCTCCTTGGCGAGGATCATGCGCATCGGCGCCGCGAACAGGCTGGCGTGGGTGGCCTGGTGGCGGGCCGCCTGGGCGAGGAAGCCGCCGGCCGAGAAGGCCGGCATCAGCGCCACACTCGCTCCGACGGCGATCGCTGACGCGAACGAGTAGTACTGGGCGTTGGCGTGGAACATCGGCAGCACCACGAGCTGGCGGTCGGCGGCCCGCAGGCGGGCGGCGGCCGCCATCACGTCGCCAGCGAAGGCGTAGTTGGCCTGGGTGACCACCACGCCCTTCGGGGCCGAGGTCGTGCCGGACGTGAACATCACTGCCGCCCGATCGCGCGGAGCCGGCGTCTCGAGGTCGGTCCAGTCGACGGCCGGGCCCCGCAGGTCGGCGAGCTCGGTGTCGTCCTCGTCGACCACGACCACCTCGGGGCCGCCGGTGGCGGCGTCACGGTAGGCGGCGCTCCGGTCGGTGGCGCACAGTCCGACCGCCGGTGCGGTGCGGGCCAGGTGGCCGGCCAGTTCCGAAGCGCTGGAGGTCGGGTCGGATGGCACGATCCAAGCGTCGAGGCGCGTCGCCGCCAGCCACGTCGCCACGAAGGCCGGTGAGTTGGCCAGGGCCAGGTTCACGGCGGCCCCCGGCTTCACCCCGCGGGCCGACAGGCCCCCGGCCACCGCGGCCACCAGCCGGTCGAACTCGGCGTACGTCCACGTCGTGACGCCGCCATCGCGGCCCTCCCACACCAGGAAGGGGCGGTCGGGGCCGTCGGCCACGGCATCGGCCCACCGGTGCGCGAACGTGGCGGTCACGCCGCCCCCTCCCCCTCCCCGTACCCGCCGCCGCCGGGGAGGTCGAGGCGGACGAGGTCGCCGGAGTGGAGATCGATGCGCTTCTGTGTGCGGACCGGTTCGCCGTTGACGGTGAAGCTCCCGGGCGCACCGCTGTCGCCGCCGAACAACCCGAGGGGCGGGTGGGCCAGCCGGCTGGTGACGGCGTTGAGCGTCCAGTCCCGCCCGTTCTCGACGGTGAACTCGATGACCTGCCCGAGCCCGCCGATCTGCGCCCCGTGGCCGCCGCTGTCGTGGCGCAGCTCCTTGCGGACGAACAGCAGCGGCGCCGTGGACTCGACCACCTCGACCGGTACCGCCGCCACGCCCGTCGGGTAGGCGGTGGCCGACAGGCCGGCCTTGGCGGCCCGGGCGCCCGCCCCGCCGGCGTAGTTGAACATCGACGTGATGAACGGGCGGCCGTCCTCGCGCGTGCCGCTGACCTGGCAGGTCCACACGGCGCCGGCGCCCTCGGCCATCACGCCCTGCGGCACGACCTGAGAAAGCGCCTGGAGCAGCGGCATGGGTAGGAACATCCCGACGACGTGGCGGGCCGTGCACGGCGCCGGCGACACGGCGTTGACGATGCTGCCGGGCGGCGCTTCCACCTTGATGGGCGCCAGGCTGCCGTGGTTGTTCGGCACGTCGGGGTTGAGCACGCTGCGGATGGTGAAGGTGGTGTAGGCGTGCGTGTAGTTGCGAACGACGTTGATGCCGGCCGGACTGGCCGGCGACGAGCCCGCGTAGTCGACCAGGATCTCCCCCGTCTCGGTGTCGACGGTGAGGGCGACGGCGATCGTGATCTCCGACCCGTCGGCCAGGTCGAGTACCGACGACGAGCGGTACGTTCCGGCCGGAAGGGCGCGGATGGCGCGGCGGGTGGCGTCCTCCGAGCGGGCGATCACCTCGTCGGCGAGGTCCTCGATGTCGTCGAGCCCGTGGGTGTCGAGCAGGTGGGCCAGGCGGCTGGCCCCGATCTCGCCCGACGCGATCTGGGCGTGCAGGTCGCCGGCGACCTCGTCGGGTGTTCGCACGTTGGAGAGGATGAACTTCCAGATGTCGTCGTTGCGCTCGCCCCGCTTCATGAGCTTCACGACGGGGATCCACAGCCCTTCCTCGAACACGTCGCGGGCGCCGGCGCCGATGCCGTAACCGCCGACGTCGGTGTGGTGGATCGTGGAGCCGAAGAAGGCGACGATGCGCCCGCTGCGCCACGCCGGCACGAGGACGGTGACGTCGAGCAGCTGGCCGGCCGTGCGGTACGGGTCGTTGGTGATCAGGACGTCACCGGGGTCGATCGTGTCGAGCGGGTGGTCGGCGAGGATGGCGGCCGCCGCCATGGCGAGGCTGTTGATGTGGCCGGGCGTGCCGGTGACGGCCTGGGCCACCATCCGGCCCCGCCGGTCGAACATGGCGTTGGCCAGGTCGCCCGCCTCCCGCACGATCGGGCTGAACGCCGCTCGCTGTAGGGCCTTGGCCTGTTCGTTCACCGTGCTGATGAGGCTCCCCCAGAGCACCTCGAGCTCGATGGCGTCCATCACGATCCTCCGGCCCGGCTCGCCACCAACGACCCGTCCTCGTTGACTACGGCGTGCCAGCCCGGGCGCAGCACGGCCGTGGTCTCGCGCTCCTCGATCAGGGCGGGTCCGTCGATCCGGTCGCCGGGAACGAGCGCCGTCCGGTCGAACACGGGCGTCTCGACGGGGTCGTGGCCGCGCACGAACCGCACCGGCCGGGTGCCCTTGCGCCGCTCGCCGCCGCCGCTGCCGCCGGCCTCGAGGGCCACCTCGGGCGCCGGAGCGAACGCCGAGATACGCCACGTCACCACCTCGACGGGAACTCCCGGGATCGTCATGCCGTACACCGCGGCGTACCGCTCGGCGAAGGCAGTGGCCACCGCTTCCGGGGCAGCCGGCCACGAGGCGCCTTCGCCGAGCGTGATCGTGATCTCGTTGCCCTGGCCGTGGTACCGGGCGTCGATGGCGTAACGGAAGGTGATGGCATCGACGGGCACGCCGGCCGCCGACAGCACCGAGCGGCCCTCGGCCCGCATCTCCTCCAGCATCGCCTCCCGTTCGTCGTCGGTGACGAGGTCGAGGCGGCGCACGAAGCTCCGGGCCAGGTCGATCCGCACCGGCGTCACCAGGGCGCCGAAGGCCGACAGCACGCTGGCATGGGCCGGGAAGACGACGCTCGGCGCGTCGAGCAGCTCGGCGACACCGCACGCGTGCACCGGTCCGGCGCCGCCGAAGGCCACGAGCGGCGTGCCCCGCAGGTCGGCGCCGCGCTCGATGGCATGCATGCGTGCCGCCGCCGCCATGTTCTGGTTGACGAGCTCGTGGATGCCGCCTCCGACGTCGACGACGTCGGCGCCGAGCGCCGCTGCCACTCGCGCCACCGCCGTCGACGCGGCGGTGGCGTCGAGCGGCATGTCACCGCCGAGGAAGAAGCCTGGATCGAGCAGGCCCAGCACGACGTCGGCATCGGTGACGGTGGGTTCCGTGCCGCCGAGGGCGTAGCAGGCGGGACCGGGTTCGGCCCCGGCCGACTCGGGGCCGACCTTGAGCAGGCCCAGCCCGTCGACCCGGGCCATGCTGCCGCCGCCCGCTCCGATCTCGACGAGGTCGACCGACGGCACCAGGGCCGGGAAGCCCGAGCCCTTCTTGAACCGGTAGACGCGGGCCACCTCGAAGTCGGTCGCCAGCTCGGGCTCGGCGTGCTCGATGAGGCACGACTTCGCCGTGGTGCCGCCCATGTCGAAGCACAGCAGCCGGTCGAGGCCGAGCCGGCCGGCGTGCCAGGCCCCGGCCAGGGCGCCGGCGGCCGGGCCCGACTCCACCATGCGGATGGGCAGGCGGGCGGCGACCTCGGCCGGCACGACTCCGCCGTTCGACAGCATGATCAGCAGGCGCCCGCCAAAACCCCGGTCGGCCAGCCAGCGCTGGAACTCTTCGAGATAGGCGCCGACCACCGGCATCGTCACCGCGTTGCAGGCCGTGGTGACCATGCGCGGGTATTCGCGGATCTGCGGGGCGACCTCGCTCGAGGCGCACACCGCCCCGCCGAGGCGCTTGGCCAGCTGCTCGGCGACGAGACGCTCGTTGGCCGGGTTGGCGTAGGCGTGGAGGAAGCAGATGGCGACGGCCTCGATACCCGCCGCCGCCAGGGTGTCGGCCAGCCGGTCGACGTCGGCGGCGTCCGGGGTGCGCAGCACGACACCCTCGGCTGTCGTGCGCTCGTCGAGCTCGAAGGTGAGGGCCCGCGGGATGGGCGGGTCCGGGAACTCGATCTGCAGGTCGTACATGTCGTAGCGGTGCTCGTTGCGGATCAGCAGCGTGTCGGCGAATCCGGCGTTGGTGACCAGGGCGGCCCGCGCCGTCTTGCCCTCGATCAACGCGTTGGTGACGAGGGTGGTGGCGTGCACGACCGGGGCCTGCACGTCGGCCGGCTCGATGCCGGCCTTGGCCAGCACGTGCAGCACCCCGCGCCGGACAGCGTCGAGAGGCTGGGCCGGCGTGGTGAGCGTCTTGTCGACGACCACCGTGCCCGAGGCGCCGTCGAGCAGCACGACGTCGGTGAACGTGCCGCCGATGTCGACGGCGAGCCGCCAGTCGCTCGCGGTCACGGCCGGCTCCCGGGAAGTTGGACGCCTGAGTGCCCTTTGGGGCACTCTCCCGCCCAACTTCCCACCGAGTGAGGGCGCTCAGCCATTGCGGTACTCGTCGCGGACCGGGCTGAAGATGTCGACGATCCACACCTCACCGTGCGACGGGTCGCCGATGAAGTGGCTGTCGCCATGGGCCAGGCCCTTCGGCGCGTAGTAGACGTCGCCCGGCTTGAGCAGCACCCGTTCGGTGGCGCCGATGCGGAAGTCGAGCTGGCCGGCCACGACGAGCCCGAACTGCTCGTTGTCCGGATGGCCGGCGTACGGCGTCGGACCGACGCCGTCCTTGATGCGCCAGAACGCCAGGCTGAGGTTGTCGCCGTTGTAGATCCGGCGCCGCATGCCGGGACTCGACTCCCGGAAGGCGTGGTCGTCGAAGGTCCACACGTGCGGATTGGCGCTCACTGGTTCGTTACCTCTCTCACGACATCCTCGAGATCATCTGGTCCTCGACCTGTTCGAGATGGCCCTCGGCCACCACCATCACCTCGGCCCACTCGCCGGCGGCGATGGCGGCGGCGATGCGGCGATGGGCGGCGATCGACGAGCGGATCACGTCTCTCACGGCGCGGCGGTTCGTGCGCGCCGACAGCAGCTCGTCGAAGTCGGCCGACGCGAACAGCGACTCCATCACCTTGCCGTAGAGCTCGGCGAGGGTGGCGTTGCCGCACGCCCGGGCCACTGCGGAATGAAAGGCCCGGTCGAGGCGCCGGAAATCGTCGAGCGGCATGCCCGATTGGAACGTGGCTGCCATCCGCACCAGCTCTTCGCGCTGTTCCGGCGTGGCCCGGCTCGCCGCCAGCCGGGCGATGGGCACCTCCACCACCTGGCGCACCTCGAACAGCTCCCGCACCCGCTGCTTGCGACCGTCGGTGATGTCGAGCTGCAGGTTGGGCAGCCGCTCGGCGACGTAGCAGCGGTTGCCGCGCCGCTCCAACAAGCCGATCGTGACCAGGCCCTGGATGGCCTCGCGCACCGAGGTCCGGGCCACGGCGAACTGCTCGCACAACTCGCGCTCCGACGGCAGCTGGCTGCCCGGCGGCAGGTCGCCGGTCTCGATGCGCTCGGCGATGGCCTCGCGCACCTCCTCGGCGACGGTGCGGCGCTCGACGGGATCGAACCGGACGACCGTCACGTCGTGACGTCCCCGACGCCGGCAAAGCGGCGGCGCTCCACGTCGAGGTTCAACGGGCGGATGATCGCCTCGTGCTCCTCATCGCCCCACAGCTCGGGCGGCACGAGCCACATGACCTCGAACTCGAGGCCGTCGGGGTCCTTGGCGTACAGGCTCTTGTTGGGCCCGTGGTCGCTGGCGCCCACGAGCGCTCCGGCGGCCTCGAGCCGCGCCCGCATGGTGGCCAGCTCGTCGAGCGAGCCCACCTCCCAGGCGATGTGGTACAGGCCGACGGTCTGCGAGCCGGCCTGCGACGGCGCCGCGCCGCTCCCGATCGTGAAGAAGGCGATGTCGTGGTGGTTCGCCGACTCGGGGGCCCGCATGAAGACGAACGCTCCCCCCGCGTCCTCGATCACGGGCCGGAAGCCGAGGACATCCCGGTAGAACGCTTCGGTGCGGCGGGCGTCGCGCACATACAGGACGGCGTGGTTCATGCCTCGGATGCCCAATGCCGACCTCCCCTCGTGGACGGACGCTCAGTTGGTCGGATTGCCTACTGGTCAGACCAACAGACCGGACGGTAGCGTGCCGCCATGGACGGGTCAACGGAGCGGCCTTCCCCGGTTTCGCGCTGGTTCGAGAACCTCAGAGGTCGTCGAAGCAGCGTGAAACGGGAGGTGTGCCCATGACCACCGCCACCCACCCCGTCGAGCTGCGCGAGGACCTCGAGCGCCTCGCCCTCGCCGGCGAGGGATGGACCGCGCTGCTGCGCCGTCTGGCCGCCGCCACCGGTCGGCCCAGTCGGCTCGTCAGCGTCCACGGCGGCGTGCTGGCCACGTCCTGGAGCGGTGACGGTCCTGCCCTCAGCCATCCGGCCTCGGGCCAGCCGGCCTCAGCTGGCACCGAGGGCGGGCTCGACGGCGCTGCCCTCGCCACCGCCGCGAACGCCGACGCGCCCGTGAGCGTGATCAGCACCGATGGCACCGGGCTGCGAGCGCTGGCGATCTGCGCCGGCGCCCGGCGGGTCGGCGTCCTCGCCGTCGACGAGCCCTTGGGCCCCGACGGTGACGAGCTTCTCGCCGCTGCCGCGGTGCCGATGGCGATCGAGGCGGTGCGGCGCGACGCCCAGGCCACGGCGCGCGCCGACAACGCCGGCGCCATCATCGACGAGCTGCGCTTCGGATCGGTCCGCCCCACCTTCGAGCTGGCCCGCGCCGCCGCCCGGTTCGGCATCGACGTCGACCAGCCCCACGCCGCCGCCGTGTTCACCTACGACGGTCCGAACCAACGGACGTGGGAGACGGCACTCACATGGATCGAGATGCCGATGCGCCGCGACGGCCGGCGGGGATGGACCCTGCTGGGCGGACCCATCGCCGCCGAGCGGGCGCGCATCCGCGTTCGCCTGGCCGGCATGGTCGGCGACGGTCGGGTCCGGGCCGTCACCGGCTCGCCGGTGGTCGGCGTGGCCGAGCTGGTGCGATCGTTTCGCGAGGCGGAGGTGGTGCTCGCCATGGCGGCGGGCCGAGACGCCCTCGATGTCGGCGTCGAGTCGCTCGGCGTCACCGGCCTGCTGCTGTCGCTGCCGCCGGCGCGCCTGCGCGAGTACGTGGAACGCGAGCTCGGCGGCTTGGCCCACCGGCCCGAGCTCCTGAGCACGCTGGCGGCGTGGCTCGACACCGGCGGTAGCCGCGCCGCCGTAGCCGAACGGCTCGGCATCCATCGCAACTCGGTGGGCTACCGCATGGACCGGATCCGGCAGCTGCTGGGCGACACCATCGTCAGCCCGGCGTCGTGCACCGCCCTGCACGTGGCCCTTGCCGCTCTCGACGTGCTGCAGGCACGGGCGGAGGCCGAGCGTGGCTGACGTCGCCGGTGTCGATCTCGTCGTCGCCGGCGGCGACATCGTGACGATGAACCCGAGACGGGACGTGCTCGTCTCCGGAGCGGTCGCGGTGAGCGGCGGGCGCATCGTCGAGGTCGGCCGGGCGTCCGAGCTCCGGTCTCGCTGGCCCGAGGCCGACGTGCTCGACACCACGGGCTGCGTGGTGACGCCGGGGATGGTCAACGCCCACGAGCATCTCACCGGCGATCCCCTCGTCAAGAGCTGCATCCCGGACCTCCTCCCACCCGGCGCGTCGATCTTCCAGTGGTCGGTCCCGCTGCACGGCGCCCACACCGCCGACGACGACGAGGTGTCGGCCACGCTGGCGGCGGTCGAGAGCCTGCGGTACGGCACCACCACCGTCGTCGAGGCCGGCACCGTCGCCCACCCCGACCGAGTGGCGAAGGCCCTGGAGGCCGTCGGCCTACGCGGCACGATCGGGACATGGGGTTGGGACATCGAGGAGGGCCCGTTCACGGCTCCGGCCGCCGAGGTGCTCGAGCGCCAGGCGGCCGTCGTCGCCGCCCATCCGCGCCGCGGCCTGGTCGAGGGATGGGTGACGCTGGTGGGCCACGACCTCGCCTCCGACGAGCTCCTGGCGGGAGCGTCCGACCTCGCCCGCCGGCTCGGGACCGGGCTCACCATGCACATGTCGCCGACGTCGTCGGATCCCGAGAGATATCTGGCCCGCACGGGACGGCGCCCGGTCGTGCACCTCGCCGAGCTCGGCGTGTTGGGCTCACACCTCCTGTTGGCGCACGGCGTGTGGCTGGACGACGCGGAGGTCGAACTCATCCTGGCGTCGCGAACGGCCGTCGCCTATTGCCCGTGGGCGTACCTGCGCCTCGGCCAGGGCGTCAGCCGGGTGGGCCGTCACGCCGAACTGGTCGAGCGCGGCGGCCGCGTCGCCCTCGGGTGCGACGCCAGCAACGCCGGCGACATGGCCGACATCCTGCGCACCGCCGCCCTGGCCGCCGGCCTGGCCCGCGATACGCGCATCGACCCAGAACGATTCGGGGCCGATACGGCCTTCGCCCTTGCCACCATCGCCGGCGCCGAGGCCATCGGGATGGCCGACCGGATCGGCTCGTTGGAGGTGGGCAAGGCCGCCGACCTCGTCGTCCACGACGGGGCCTCGCTGCCGTGGACGCCGCCGGGCGACCCCAGCCTCAACCTCGTGTGGGGCACCGATGGCCGTTCCGTCCGCGACGTCGTGGTCGACGGGCGCATCGTCGTGCGCGATGGGCGCTGCACGACGGTGGACGAGGTCGAGCTCCGGCGCACGGCGCGCGACGTGCAGCGGGCGCTGCTCGCCCGCGCCGGCATCGAGGTGCCGCACCAATGGAATCTCACAGAGGAGGAGTGATGCTGACCCATCCTCGCTGGACGCACATCGCCCTGCCGTCGAGCGACCTCGACGCATCGATCGCGTGGTACGAGGAGTTCACGCCCCTCGTCGTGCTCGACCGGCGTGAGGACGCCGACGGACAGAGCGCGTGGCTGAGCCACGACAAGCAGGTGGAGAACCCCTTCGTGCTCGTGCTCGTGATGTTCTGGCACGACAAGGGCAAGCGACAACCGATCATGGCGCCCTTCGCTCACATCGGCATCGAGATGCCCGAACGGCCCGACGTCGACGAGGTCGCCGAACGGGCCCGCGCTGCCGGCTGCCTCTCGTGGGAGCCCAGGGACATGCCGCCGCCCATCGGCTACATCTGCGCCATCAACGACCCCGACGGCAACGTGATCGAGATCTCCCACGACCAAGGCGTCTACGCCAAGGTGGAAGAGGTGTGGGGCGGGGGATGAAGCCCAGCTCGGGTTTCACGCTCGTTGAAGAACCTGTGCGGTTCTCAAACAAGCGTGAAACCGGCTCATGCCGACCCGAAGTCGCGCTTGCGGATGACGCAGTGGACGCCCTTCACGCCGTCGACCACCTGGCTGATCTCGAAGTCGCCCGCCGCGCTCAGGTAGGCGAGGGCGACGGCGCGCGGCATGCCCTGCGTCTCGTGCAGGAACGCCACGGCGGCGCGCACCGCCTTGCGCAGGGCCTCGTCCAGATCAGTGTCGAGCCCGATCGGGACCCACGCCTCGTCGGTCTCGACGAAGGGGTTCGTGAGGAGTCCGACCGCCTTGGTGGCGGCCGGGCCACGCAGGATCGTGAAGCGGAACGTTCCCCGCAGGCTCGCCTCCATCGCCGTGAGCGCCACCTCACCGTCGCCCTGGGCGTAATGCGGGTCGCCGACGTGGAAGAGCGCCTCGTCCACCTGCACGGGCAGGTACAGCGACGAGCCGACGTTCAACAGGTTGACGTCGATGTTGCCCCCGAAGTCGCCCGGGGGCACCGAGTTCACCTTCTCGGTCGTCGCCGGCGCCACACCCATGACGCCCATGAACGGCGCCAGCGGGAAGCGGACGGCGCGGCCGTCGCCGTAGGGCAGCACTCCCATGAGCCGGCCGCCTTGCTGCTCCACCGTCGTGAACAGCATGACGCTCCCGTAGCTCTCGGGATGCTCGACGCTGGCGTCGTCGCCACGCGCCGGTCCCTCGGGAAACTCGCCGGGGAGGGCGCCGAGACCGTGGCGGTTCGAGATCACGCCGTAGGGCGTCCGCAGGCTGAGCTCGAGCACGTCGACCTTCAGCACGTCTCCCGGACGGGCGCCGCGCACGGCGATCGGCCCGGTGACGACGTGCGGTCCGTCGCCGTCGTAGTCGTGCTCGATGCCCGAGGCGGCCAGGTCGGCGGCGTCGGCCAACACCCCGTCCGGCTTGACGCCGTGGCTGCCGAAGTAGGCCAGCGGGTTGCGCCCCTGGTCCTCCAACACCCCCTCGTGGGAGAGGGTGTCGACGGTGACCGTCTCGCCGGCGTTCACCGACAGCACCGGCGTCGCCGCCGCGTTCGGCAGGTACCCCCACAGCACGGTCTCCGGGGTGCTACGCAGGTAATGCCGGCCGGGGATGGCGCCGTCGTCGGGTTGGAGCAGCAGCATGTGACAGGGCGTACCTCGGCTTTGAGTCCGGCGTGTTTCGAGCGCCGGACAGGATCATTACGTCTCACCCACTGATCGGAGGACACGAATGGCCACCCCCAACACGCTGATCTTCGTCGACTTCCCCAGCCCCGACCCGGCGGCGACGGCCGTCTTCTACGGCGAGGTGTTCGGGTGGGAGGTCGAGGGACGGCCCGACGGCGTCTTCTACCGCATCGTGCCGGGCGGCCACTTCGAGAACCCGGACGGCTCGGCGTCCGAGGTCGGCAACCTGCACCTCGGCATCTTCTCCACCGAGCAGGCGCCGCCCGACCCCAACGACCCTCCGGCGCAGACCGGTGCGCCCGCCGGGCCGGCGCCGCGCATCTACATCCTCACTGGTGACGACGCCCAGGACGCCATCCTCGATCGGGCCGAGGCGCGCGGCGCCAAGATCCTGTGGCGCGACAAGTACTGGGGCGAATTCAACGGGTTCCACGGCGCGTTCCGTGACCCGTGGGGCAGCGAGGTGATCCTCTGGACCAAGGGCGGCGACAATCCGTCCGTGCGGCCCGACCAGAAGGACTGGGAGCCGCGCAAGGGGTACCCCAACTCCTGATGCGGATCGCCCGCGTCACGCCGACGGCGGTGACGTTCCCGTTCGAGCGCGAGCCCCTGTCGTTCTGCTTCGTGCGCGTCGAGACCGACGACGGCGTCGTGGGGTACGGCGAGTGCTGCGACAGCTACGGGTGCACCTTCGCCGGCGCCGTCGGCGCCGCTGTCACCGATGCCTTCGCCCCGCTCCTCGTCGGCGAGCCGCTCGACGCCGTCGAGCCCCACGCCGACCGCCTCCGGGCGTGGACGCGCCGGCGGCTCGGTGATCGTTGGGTCGGCGGCCAGGCCCGCAGCGGCGTCGAGATCGCCTTGTGGGACGCCGTCGGCCGCGCCCGCGGACAGTCCGTCAGCGCGCTGCTCGGCCAAGTGCGCGACCGTGTCCCGGTGTACGCGTCGAGCGTCTTCCTCGAGGAGGGGACGGTGGCGTGGCACCACGAGCTGCTGGCCCCGCTGCTCGAGCGGGGCGTACGGATCGTCAAGGTCCGCATCGGTCCCGACTGGCGCCGTGACCTGGTGACATTGGCCGAGCTGCGGGACCGGCTGGGCCGAGACATCGAGGTCGTCGTCGACGGCAGCGAGATCTTCACGCTCGCCACGGCCCTCGCCGTGGCGGCCCGGCTCGGCGAGCTCGGTGTCGGCTGGTTCGAGGAGCCCCTGCCCCAAGGCGCCCGCACCGCCATCGCCGCGCTGGCCCGGCGGTCGCCCGTCGCCATTGCCTACGGCGAGCACCTCTACGGCGTCGACGACGCCATCGACGCCATCGGAGCCGACGAGGTGGCGGTCCTCCAGCCGGACGCCGCCACGTGCGGCGGGATCGTTGAGGCCCGGCGCATGGCCGCCGTCGCCGTCGCCGCCGGGCGCCGCGTCGTCCCCCACGTCGCCGCCGGGCCGGTCGCCCTGGCCGCCAACCTGCACGTCGCCGCCTCAGTGCCCGCCGTCCGCGCCATCGAGTATCCCTTCCCGCTGGCGGCGGCCTGGAGTGCCCTGGGACGGGGCGCCCCCCTCGGCCCCGACGCCATCGAGGACGGCTCGCTGCCCGTGCCCGACGGTCCGGGGCTGGGCGTCGCCCTCGACGAGGAGGCCGCCGCCCGCTATCCCTACTCGAGCATCAGCCCCCGATCCGGCTTCCCCGACCGCTTCATGGGCGACCGGTGACCATCCCGACGACGTACGAGGAGCGACCGTGAGCACCACCGACCGAGTCGACACGAGCATGGCCACGATGACCGACGCCTACCTGAGCCGAGTCGAGGGCGCGCTGGCCGACGATCTGGCCCTCGTCCCCGACCGCATCCTCGCGACCCTGCGGTCGCTCGAGCCTCTGAAGCAGGGTTTCCTGGTCGACCAGCTCGAGCACTCGTTGCAGACGGCCACACGCGCCGAGCGGGCCGGCGCCGAGCTCGACATCGTGGTGGCGTCGCTCTGCCACGACATGGGCAAGGCGCTCACCAACGTCAACCACCCCGCCATCGCCGCCGAGATGATCAAGCCGTGGGTCAGTCCCGACGCCTACTGGATGGTGCAGGTGCACCAGGACTTCCAAGGCCTCCACTACTACGCCCGTATGGGCCTCGACCCCATGATGCGCCGTCGCCACGCCGGCCACCCCGCCTACGAGCTGGCCGAGCGGTTCGCCGACGAGTGGGACCAGACGGCGTTCGATCCGGACTACGCCAGCCTCCCGCTCGAGCACTTCGAGCCCATGGTGCGCGAGGTCTTCACTCGCCCGCCGCGACGCTGAGCCCGTCCCCGGCCATCCCGGACCCGGACCGGCTCGTTGGCCATACTGGCGGCGTGCCGTCCGACGCCGAGCTGGCACTGCGCATCGTGGTCGGCTTCGGCTTGGCCTTCGCCGTGGGGCTCGAGCGGGAGCTACGCAGCTCGACGGCCGGCGACCGCACGTTCTCGCTGGTGGGCGGGGCCGCCGCCGCCATCACCGCCGTGCTGTATCCCGTCTCGCCGCAGGCCATCGCCGGCGTCGTGACCGGCGTCGGGTTCATCGGCGCCGGCGTCGTCGTCCGACGTGAAGGCGGCCTCATCAAAGGCGTCACGACCGCCAGCGCCGTGTTCGCCGTGTCCGGCATCGGCATCGTGGTCGGGACGGGCCACATCTGGCTGGGTGTGCTCACCGCCGCGCTCGTCCTGCTCGTCTTGGAGCTCCGCAACATCCCACTGCTGCGGCTGCTCGACGGCCGCCGGTACCAGGCTCGCCTCCGGGCCGACGACGAGTCGCCGGGGCCGCTGCACCACCGGCGACCGTGACCGGCGTCAGTTCGTGAGCTGGCTCGCCGCCTGCTTCAGGGTGTCACGCGACACGGTGCCCTGTAGCTCCACGTACCAGGAGGCGGGGTCGGCGGGGTGGGCGGTGACGCGGCTGCCGGTCAGGGTCGCGCTCAGTGGGGCCGAACCCAGAGCACCGAGATCCACCGAGGTGCCCTGGCTCGCATCGCTCTGCGGTTCGCCTGCCGTCGGCCCCTGCCGCACGATGATCGTGTTGGGACCGTTCACGTACACGTCGACGTAGCTGGGGATCGGTGCGGCCGGCGCCGTGGTCGACGTCGTCGACGTCGACGTGTCCGACGTGCTCTGGTCCGCCGGCGTCTGCAGCAGGTACCGGCCTTGGAGGGTGTAACCGGCGGGTGGGGTGGCGAAACCCCAGTAGGCGTCGACCGGCTTGGTGGTGGCGTCGATCGGCGACAGCTGGGATCCCCCCTGGTCCAGCGGCGTCGGATCGCCGGTGATGACGAAGGTGTCGTCGGTGGGCACCGTCTGGTCGTCGACCGAGGTGGCGATGAGGCGCTCGGCCAGCTTGCCGGAGGAGACGACGACTTCTTCGAGGAGTAGCCCGTCGGAGTCGATGCACGCTTCGGCGTAGTCGGTGTCCGTCGGCGCCGACATGCTCAGCGTCTCGAGGGCCTCACCGGTCCGGTACACCTGACACTCACGACCGAGGACGATACGGCGCTCCTTGGCGACGAACTTCCCGTCGGCAATCAGGTCTTGCAGGGTGGCGTCGAGCCGGATGTCGCCGAGGGCGGCCTGCGGCGCCACCTGGCCCACCTCCGGCGTTCCGCCCGACGTGGTCTGGCTGTACTTGCCCAGGTTCCACACCAGCGACCACTGCTCATCGGTACCCGGCGGGGCGCCCGACTTCGCCGCCAGGTGACCCTCGAAGGGTCGCCGCACGATGTACTCCTGCGTCGTCGTCTCCGGCTGGTCGTCACCGCTGCCGGAGCTGTCGACCTTGTAGACGACGTGATACGCGGCCGGCGCGGTGGAGATGCTGAACTGACCGAGCTCGCCGGCAGCCAACTCCGACGTGAGTGAGTACTGCGTCGTGCCACCTCCGTCCCGGGCCACGAGGGCGTACACGCCGCCCCCGGCCAGCAGCACCAGAGCCACCGCCAGCGGGATGGCGACGAACCGGTTGCGACGGCGGCGGGCCTCCCGCCGGGCTTGACGCCGAACCGCCTCCCGCCGCTGTTCGATGGCGGCCCGGCGCCGGTCGTTCCGGGAGACGGTCTGGCGGCGCGCCGAGCGGCTCGACGGTCGGTTGCCCACGACCGATCAGTTCACACGAAGCGCCTGCGCGATTGGTGTGCACTCCCTGAGAAATCCGTCAGCGGGCGTCGTGGAAGATGACCCCGAGCGTCACGCGCTCGCCCGAGCGGACCGTGCTGACTCCGTGGCGCACGGCGACCCGATAGTGCCCGCGGGCGCCCTCGACGGGCCGGTAGCGCGTCGGGAACACCACCCCGTGGCCGAACGGCACGGTCACCGCTGTGCCGCGTGACTGCGAGCGTGGCCGCTGCTCGACGAACAGGTTCTCGCCGCCTGTGAAGTCCTCGCCGGGTCGGGTGAGGGCGACGGTGATCTGCAGCGGGAAGGCGATGTCGCCGTACAGGTCCTGATGCAGGCAGTTGTACCCGCCGGCCTCGTACCGCAGCACGAGGGGCGTGGCGCGGTCCTGGCCCGCCGCCCGGCACCGGGCCGTCAGCTCGGCGAGATCGACCGGGTAGCGCTCGCCGTCGCCGAGACGCTCCTGCCACTCGTTGGCGATGGCGGCCAGCGGCGGGTAGGCCTTCTTCCGGAGCGCCGCCACCGCCGGCGGCAGGGGGTAGCGGAAATAGCGGTAGCCGCCCTCGCCGAACCGGTAGCGAGCCATGTCGATCGTCGCCCGATATCGGTCGTCGTCGCCGTAGCCGTCGCGCAGGTCACCACAGGTGGCGGCGTCGAGGAGCGGCGTCGGCGTGACGGCGTAGCCGTCCGCGTCGATCTGGCGGGCCAGAGCTTCCCAGTCCATCAACGTGAAGAACGCCGGACGCCGCCCGTCCGTGAGGTGCTAGCCGTGGAAGGCCTTGGCGAAGGCCTCCAGCTCCCTCGGGATGTCGGGCCCGGCCGGCTGGTAGGCGATCTCCGTGGCACCGGCGGCGCCCATGTCGTCGATCCGCTGCCGCAGCTCGGCGGGCGTGTAGACGTTGCCCATGGACCGGATCACCTCGGGCGTGACGAAGTCCCGGTCCCGATCGTTGACGGCGATCAGGTGCCGGTCGTGGACGGCCAGGTGCCGTTCGTCGGCAGGAACATCGTCGTAGGCCGCCAACCACTCGTCGCCGCGCGGCAGCAACTCCATCGGCATCCGGTTCTCGGACACGAAGAGGTACAGGACCGAACAGGCGTGGCCGGCCGCTTCGACCACACGGGGGGACGACTCGTCCTCGCCCTCGTCGAGCACGGTGCCGAAGAAGAGCTCGATCTCCCAGTCGAAGCCGGGCACAGGGGCCGCCCCAGCGAGGAACACGCCGTCGCCCAGCTCTCTGGCCGTCGCCACGCCCTTCGGTCCGGCCGCGCCGAGCACGAAGGGCACGTCGATCGGCCGCGGCGCCCCGAAACCGTCGGGATGGATCATGCGCACCCTGGCGCCGTCCCACTCGACAGTGTCGCCGCGCAGCAGGCCCCGGAGCGCCTTCACGTAACCGGCCACGTCGGCCCACCGCAGCGGCCGCTGGCCCATGGCGAAGCGGCCCGTGAACCCGGTGCCGACGCCGACGGCGACCCGCCCCGGCCCGGCCAGCTCGACGAGGGTGGCGATGGCGGCGGCGTTCGTCATGGGGTGACGCAGGCTCGGGATGAGCACACCGGGGCCGAGGCCGATCGTGCTGGTCCGTTCGGCGGCCCGGCTGAGCGCCACCCACACGTCCGGGTACAAGGCGGGCGAGTCGTACAGCCAGGCCCGCTCGTAGCCCAGGCCTTCGGCTAGAGCGACGTGCTCCGGCGTCGACATCGACGTAGCGAACGCACACGACAGCGCAACGGACATCTCGACCCCCAGGTGCCGAGGGCGAACCCTAGATCCCGCGGACTTGGAGGCGGCGGCCGGGCGGCGGCCGTCAGTAGTAGATGGCGCCCGGCTGACCGCCCCCACAGGCGATGGCGTCGCCGTTGATGGCAATGCTGCGCGGCGAGGCGAGGAAGGCCACCACCCACGCCACCTCCTCGGCGTCGATCAGCTTCCGGATGGAGTTGGTGACGAGGATGCGCGCGGCATCCTCTGGCGAGATGCGGCGCGCCGCAGCCAGGCGGGCCACGACACCCGGCGTCGCCTCCGTCCGGGTGAGGCCCGGATGCACGACGGTGACGTTGATGCCCTTGGGCCCGAGCTCGTCGGCGAGATTCTTCGCCATGGCGGCCACGGCGACGTTGCGCATCGAGCCCACGGCCGAGCCGGTGCTGCGGGCGCCCAAGCCGGAGATGTTGATGATCCGGCCCCACCCCTGCTCGATCATGAGCGGAGCGACGGCCTGGGCACAGCGCAGGTAGCCCATCACCTTCACGTTGACGTCGTCCCAGAACAGGGCGTCGGTGATGTCGGCCAGTTTGGGCGGCGCCGTCTGGCCCATCGGCATGGCGGCGCTGTTCACGAGGATGTCGATGCCGCCGAGCTGCTCGCGGACCGCGGCCACCATGGAGCCCACCGATTCCGTAGAGCCCGTGTCGACCTCGACTGACACGATTCGCCGGCCCATCGCCGCCAGCTCGTGCGCGGCCTCGGCGAGCTTCGGGGCGCTACGGGCGGCGATGGCGACGTCGCATCCCTCCTCGGCCAGCGCGCGGGCCACCGCCTTCCCGATGCCCCGGCTACCGCCCGTGACCAGGGCACGCTTCCCGGCCAGCTGCAGATCCACGGGGCGTCAGTCGTGGCGGCCGGTGAGGGCGAGCCGGATGCCCAGCCCGATCGTGACCACACCGCCGACGCCTCCGATGGCGGCCAGCCGACCCGGCCGCTTCGCCAGCCACGACCGGACCGAGCCCGAGGCCACCGCCCAGGCCGAATCGCTCACCAGCGCGATTGCGACACACATCAGCCCGAGCACCAGCAACTGCAGGCCGGTGTGCCCGCGGGACGGGTCGACGAACTGCGGGAGGATGGCGGTGAACAAGATGACCGACTTCGGGTTGGTGACGCCGACGAGGAAGCCCTCGCGAAGGATGCGACGGGTCGGCGCCCGATCCCCACCGCCCCCCAACGCTGCCGCCAGCGACCGGCGGTGCCGGACGGCTTGGACACCGAGGTACACGAGATAGGCCGCGCCGAGCAGCTTGATCACGGTGAACGCGGCGACGGACCGGGCCACGACGGCGCCCAGCCCGGCGGCCACGGCGACCATCTGGACGGCCAGTCCGCCGGCGTTGCCCAGGACTGTGGCGAGGCCGGCCCGCCGGCCCAGGGTGACACCCCGGCTGATGACGAACAGGACGCTGGGGCCAGGGATGACGATGATGACGAACGCCGTCGCCGCCAGTCCCAACGCCCGCTCCGGATCGACCATGTGGGCGACTCTACGGTGCCGACCGGTCAGCGGCCGCCGAGGAGCGCCGTCACGACGTCGAGCTTCTGCGGATCGGCGACGGCGTGCAGATCGTGGACCAGTCCCGCTCGCGTGCCGAGGCTGAGGAGCGCCACCACCCGCCCGTCGCGAATGGCCATGATGCCCGGCTCGCCGTTGAGCGGCACCGAGACGAGCGTGGCACCCGACCGCGGCCCGAAGAACACGAGCAGCCGCGTGGCCACCTGGCTGCGCCCGTGACCCGTCGCGAGAGGCAGGCCGGCACCGAGGTCGGCTTCGCCGCCCACGTCCGGATCGAGCAGCTCCATCAGCGCCTCGACGTCGCCGCCGGCACAGGCGGCGATGAATCGCTCGGCAACCTGATTCTGTTCGGCCGGCCCGACGTGGAACCGGGCCGGCTCCGTCTCGGCCGCGATGTGGCGCCGGGCCCGGCTGGCGAGCTGCCGGCACGCCGCCGGCGTCCGCCCGACGATCTCCCCCACGGCTTCGAACGAGAACTGGAAGACGTCGTGGAGCACGAACACGGCGCGCTCGGCCGGCGACAGCCGCTCCAGCACGACCAGCAGCGCCAGTTGCACGCTGTCAGCGAGAGTGACCCGGTCGGCCGGGTCGGCGGGGCGGGCCTCGGCCGGCTCGACGGGCAGCTCATCGACGGGCTCGTCGCGCTTCGAGCGGGCCGAGCGGAGCTGATCGAGGCACAGGCGGGTGACCACCACCACGAGCCAGGCCCGCACGTCGTCGAGCTCGCCGGCGTCGATCCGCCACAACCGGGTGTAGGCCTCCTGCACCACGTCTTCGGCGTCCGTGATGCTCCCGAGCATCCGGAAGGCCACATCCAGCAGGTAGCGGCGGTGCTCTCGCCACGCCTCGTCGATCAGGTCGTGCTCCATGAGATCAAGGACGGACGAGCTCGCCCGAATGTGACACGCGGCGACGATGTCACATCGATCGACGGTCACCCGTCGTCTGCTCTCGATGACACCGCTTGCTTCCATCCACGTCGAGCGTTCTGCGCAAGGTCTACCCGGGCGGCGTCGAGGCCGTGAGGGACCTCGACTTCGAGGTATCGCCGGGCGAAGTGTTCGGACTGCTGGGACCGCGCCCTCGTGATCGCCCCTGCCCTGGCCGACACGGTGGGAGGCTGCCTGCCCGGGCTGGCCTCGGCGTCGTGGCCGTGTTCGCCGTGGCCCTCACCGTCGTCGGCATCAGGGCGCTTCGACGGGCGTCTGTGCACTGAACCCTGCTAGAAGTGCAGGGCGCGCTGCGAACAAGGGGGCACGATGGCCGAGCACGATCTCGTCATCAGGGCCGGGACAGTGGTCGACGGCAACGGCTCACCGCCGAGTACGGCCGATGTCGCCATCGACGGTGACCGCATCACCGACGTCGGCACCGTCGCCGGCCGGGGACGGCGCGAGGTCGACGCTGACGGCCTGCTCGTCACGCCCGGCTTCGTCGACATCCACTGCCACTACGACGGCCAGGCCACCTGGGACAACCGCCTGCTGCCCTCGGCGTGGCACGGCGTCACCACGATCGTGATGGGCAACTGCGGCGTCGGCTTCGCGCCGGTCCGCCCGGCCGATCATGACCGCCTCATCGAGCTGATGGAAGGGGTCGAGGACATCCCGGGCGCCGCCCTCCACGAAGGGCTCGACTGGACGTGGGAGTCCTTCGGCGAATATCTCGACGCCCTCGAGTCACGACCCCATGACATCGACTTTGCCGCCCAGGTGCCCCACGGCGCGCTCCGCCTGCACGCCATGGGCGACCGGGGCAGCGACCACACTGCCCGGCCCACCGACGACGAGATCGCCGAGATGGGCCGGCTGGCGGCCGACGGCGTCGGCGCCGGCGCCCTCGGCTTCACCACCTCGCGCACGACGAACCACCGCACCAGCCGCGGCGAGTTCACGCCCTCGCTCACCGCCGGCCGCGACGAGCTGGTTGGCATCGCCGCCGGCCTCGGCCGCCTCGGCGCCGGCGTGCTGCAGGTGGTGTCCGACTTCCGCGACGTCGACGGCGAGATGGGCACGCTGCGGGCCATGGCCGCCACGAGCGGCCGCCCGCTGTCGATCTCGGTCGCGGCGGCGTCCTCCGGAAACGACAACCACCGGCGCGTGCTGGCCGCCATCGAGACCATGAACGCCGACGGTCTGCAGGTGCGGGCCCAGGTGGCGACGCGCGGCATCGGCGTCCTGCTCGGGCTGCAGGCCAGCATCAATCCCTTCTCCCGGTGTCCCTCCTACCGGGAGGTCGCCGACCTGCCGCTCCCCGAGCGCATCGTGGCGCTGCGGGAGCCGACGCGCCGGGCCGCCATCGTGGCCGAGTGGCCCGAGCGCCAGCTGCGCTACGGCGACGGCTTCGCCCGGCTGTTCGCCCTCGGCGATCCACCCGACTACGAGCCGTCACCCGACGACAGCGTCGCCGCCGAGGCGAGGCGGCAGGGCCGGCCCGCCGTCGAGCTCGCCTACGACCTGCTGCTCGCCGACGAGGGTCGGGCCCTGCTGTACAGCCCGATCCTCAACTACCCGGGCGGCAGCCTGGACACCGCCCGGGAGCTGCTGACCCACCCGTACGCCGTGCCGGGCCTCGGCGACGGCGGCGCCCACGTCGGCACCATCTGCGACGCCAGCTTCCCCACCACGCTGTTGACCCACTGGTGTCGCGACCGGGAGCAGGGCCAACTCGACCTCCCCTTTGTCATCCGGGGCCAGTGCCGTGAGACGGCCCGCACCGTCGGTCTCCTCGACCGGGGCGTGCTGGCACCCGGCTACCGGGCCGACATCAACGTCATCGACTTCGCCGCCCTGCGCATCCACCCCCCGTACCTGGAGTTCGACCTGCCGGCGGGCGGCAAGCGGCTGCTTCAGGGCGCCGACGGCTACCGGCACACCTTCGTCGCCGGCCAGGAGGTGTACGCCGACGGCAAAGCCACCGGCGCCCTGCCCGGCCGGCTCGTGCGCGGCGCCCAGCCTGCACCGGTGCCAGCATGAACGCCGTGACCACCATCGTCGACTACCCGGTCATCTCGGCCGACTCCCACGTCACCGAGCCGGCCGGCACCTACATCGACCACATCGACCGCGCCTTTCTCGACCGGGCGCCCCGCCTGGTCGACACCGGTGACGAGGGCGACGTCTTCGTCGTCGACGGCTTCAAGAAGCCCGTGGTCCTGGGCACGGCGGCGGCGGCCGGGAAGCCACCCGAGCAGATCCGCATGCGCGGCGATCACTTCGAGGATCTGCACCGGGGCGGCTGGGACCCGGTGGCCCGGCTCGAGGATCAGCGGCGCGACGGCGTGGCGGCCGAGGTCATCTACCCCACCGTGGGCATGATCCTGTGCAACCACCGCGACGGCGACTACAAGCGAGCCTGCTTCCAGGCCTACAACCGGTGGATCGCCGAGTTCTCCTCGTACGCCCCGCACCGCCTCCTCGGTGTGGGACAGACGGCGATGCGGTCGCCCCAGGAGGGCATCGCCGACCTCGAGGAGATCAAGGCGCTCGGCCTGCGGGGCGTGATGATGCCGGGCCTGCCCGCCGGCGACGACGACTACGACTCGCCGGCGTACGACGAGTTCTGGGACGCCGCGGTCGAGAGCGGGCTGCCGCTCAGCTTCCACATCCTCACCACGCGGGCCGAGCACACCCGCGGCCCCAAGATGAACACGTTCCTCTCGGTGGTGCGGGGCTGCCAGGACATCATGGGGATGCTCGTGCTGGGGGGCGTCTTCGAACGGCACCCGCAGCTGAAGGTGGTGTGCGTCGAGGCCGACGCCGGGTGGGTCCCGCACTTCATGTACCGCATGGACCACGCCTACAAGCGGCACCGCTACTGGCTGCCGCCCGGCCAGGAACTGACTCGGATGCCCAGCGAGTGGTTCGCCGACAACATCTACACCACCTTCCAGGACGACTGGACGGCGTTCCGCTTCGCCGACTCCATGAACTGGCGCCATCTGCTGTGGGCCAACGACTTCCCCCACAGCGACTCCACATGGCCGTGGTCGCAGGAGATGCTGGCCGAGCACACCGCCTGCCTCACCGCTGAGCAGCGCCAGGCGATCCTCAGCACCAACACGGCCGAGTTGTACGGCATCGACCTCAGCGCCCTCGGCTAGTGGCCGACGTCTGGATGATCGGGGTGGCCGCGCCCACCTCGATCGCCCGCTTCGCCGAGCGGTTGGAAGCCGACGGCTTCGCCGGTTTGGCCGTCGTCGACTCGCAGAACTTGAGCGGCGACCCGTACGTCAGCCTGGCGTTGGCGGCGCGGGCCACGAGTCGGCTCCAGCTCGCCACCGGTGTCACGAACCCCTACACCCGGCATCCGGCGGTGACGGCAGCCGCCATCGCCAGCGTGCAGGCCATCTCCGACGGCCGGGCCGTGCTCGGCATCGGGCGGGGCGACAGCGCCCTCGCCCACCTCGGCCTGGCGCCGGCACCCGTCGCCGTGTTCGAGACGTACCTGCGTCGCCTGCAGGGGTATCTGCGCGGCGACGAGGTGGCCTTCGACGACGCCGCCGGGGT
>JBKOXV010000132.1:0-14463 GCA_046725105.1 bacterium
ACGGCGGCCGGCGGCCGCTCCTCCGCGGCGCCGGCGGCCTGCGCCGCCAGCCGGGCCTCGCGTTCAGCCTGAGCGGCCGCCGCCTGGCGCCGGGCCTGGGCCTGCTGGGCGGCAATGGCGGCTTCCTGCTCGGCCGTCCGCTGCGGGACGCCGGGCGCCGGGCCCGGCGCCGGGCCGCCGGCCGCCCCTACACCGCGCCGGCTGGCGATGAACCGACCCTCCTGGACGGCGTCGGCGATGATGCGGCACATGAGGGTGCCGGCCCGAATGGCGTCGTCGTTGCCGGGGATCACGTACTGGATCACGTCGGGGTCGCAGTTCGTGTCGACCACGGCCACCACCGGGATTCCGAGCTTGTTGGCTTCGGTGACGGCAATGTGCTCCTTCTTCGTGTCGAGCACGAAGACGGCGTCGGGACGGCGCGACATGGTGCGGATGCCGCCCAGGTTGCGCTCCAGCTTCTCGAGCTCGCGCCCGAGGATCAGCGCCTCCTTCTTCGGCATGGCGTCGAACTCTCCCGACGTCCGCATGCGCTCGTACTCGGTCATCTTGCCGACGCGCTTGGCGATCGTCTCGAAGTTGGTGAGCATGCCGCCCAGCCACCGCTCGTTGACGTACGGCATGCCGCATTGTTGGGCGTAGGTGCGAATCGGGTCCTGGGCCTGCTTCTTGGTTCCGATGAACAGGATCGTGCCCCCATCGGCCACGAGGTCGCGGACGAACGCGTACGCCGTCTCGATACGGGCGAGCGTCTGCTCCAGGTCGATGATGTAGATGCCGCTGCGCTCTCCGAAGATGAAGCGCTTCATATTGGGGTTCCACCGGCGGGTCTGATGGCCGAAATGGACACCCGCCTCGAGCAGCTGACGCATGGTGACGACCGGCGCCATGATCTTCACGTCTCCTTCCTGCGGTTGGCCTGGCGACGCCGCCGGCGCCCCGAAGGGCGACCGCAGGTGACGGGTCGCTCGTGGATTCGTCGGCCCTCGGGCCGGGCGATCATGGTAGCGGACCAGGACACCGCTCTTTCCGGCGTGCCCGCGCCTTGGCGCGCCATCGCTGGGAACCAGGCGGGGCCGCAGGACCCAGCCGGCGAGAAGCAGTTCGGGATCGAGGTAGACGTCGCCGCGGCGCACCCCGAAGTGCAATTCCGCACCCGCCGTGCCGAGCACCTCCCCCTGCGCCACGTGCTGGCCCGGCCGGACCGCCATCGAGGCCAGAAAGGCGTAACTCGTGCGCAGACCGTCGGGATGTGTGAGGGTGACGTACAGGTCGCCGCCGATGGCACCGGCGAACGTGACGACGCCGGCGGCGCTGGCCCGCACCGGCGACCCGGGCGCCACGGCGTAGTCGATGCCCCGGTTGCCGGCGCACCACCGACACGGCGGTGGACGGAAGTGCTCGACCACCGGGCCGTCGACCGGGGCGACGTACCTGGGACGCGGGTACGGCCGCGCCGCAACGGCCGCCTCCGATCGAGGAGCGGCGGGCGCGAAGACGAGCGCCGCGACGACGGCGAGCGCGGATACGAGCACGGAGAGCCTCCAACGAATCGATGCCGTGGCAGGCCGCGCCCGAGCGCGGCGAGGCGGGTCAGGCCCGCGGGTGCGTCTGGTCGTAGACGGCCTTCAGGCGGTCGCGGCTGACGTGCGTGTAGATCTGGGTGGTGGCCAGGTCGGCGTGGCCGAGCAGCTCCTGCACGGCCCGCAGATCGGCCCCCCCGTCGAGCAAGTGGGTGGCGAAGGTGTGGCGGAGAGCGTGCGGGTGCGTGGGCGCAGGGGCCCGGCGGTCGAGGATTCGCCGGACGTCGCGCGGCGTGAGCGGCCGCCCCCGCCGGTTCAGGAACAGGGTGTCGTCGCCCCTGCCGGGGCCCATCCCGAGCGCCGGGGCGAAGCCCGGGCGGCCCTGTCGAAGCCAGCCCTGGAGGGCTTCGGCGCACGGCTGGGAAACGGGAACGCGGCGCTGACGACCGCCCTTGCCCCAGACCGTGACCGACCGGGCCCGGAGGTCGACGTCGCCCGCCGTCAGCTGGCACACCTCGGCCACCCGGAGACCGCTGCCGTAGAGAAGCTCGAGGACGGCGTCGTCGCGCATGCGGATCGGCGCCGGGTCGAGGTCGACCGAGGCGGGCGGCTCGTCGAGCAGCACCGTCAGCTCGTCGGGCCGGAGCACTCGGGGCAACCGGGACTCGCCCTTGGGCGCCGAGAGGCCATGGGTCGGGTCGGTGGGCACGACGCCGGCGTGCGCCAGCCAGGCGAAGTAGCGCCGCAGCGACGATGCCGCCCGTGCGATAGAGCGGCGTGCGTAGCGGCGGGTGGTGAGGTAGGCGAGGTAGCGGCGCAGCACCAGCCGGTCGACCGCCATCGGCCCGGTGAGGCCGGCGCGCTCGGCCCAGGTGACGAAGCCAGCGAGGTCGCGCCGGTAGGACGCGACCGTGGCGGGGCGCACCGACGTGAGCGACTGCTCGAAGTCGTCGAGTCGCCAGGACACGGACGCGACGGTATCGACGGCCCAGAAGCGACAGGGCGATCCTCATCGGGAGCCTCCGGGCGCGCGCTCGAACCATCCGCCCGTGCGCAGGAGCCAGCCGGCGGTCTCCAGCCGGGCGAGGGCCAACGCCGACTCGGTCATGGAGAGTCCGGCGGTGGCACGCACCCGCTCCAGGTCGAGTGGCTGGTCGCCGAAGAGCTCCAGGACGACGGCGTCGTCGCCGTCGGGAGGTGGCCGCCGATCGGGCGGCTCGGGCGCGGCGCGTGCCGATGACAGGCCGAGAGCCACGAGGACATCGGTGACGTCGAGCACCGGGGTGGCACCGTCGACGATGAGACGGTTGGTGCCCTCGGCGGCCCGGTTGCGAGGCGAGCCGGGCACGGCCAGCACCGGGATGCCGCGGCGTTCGGCGGCGTCGACGGTGACCAGCGACCCACCGGCCGACCGCGACTCCACGACGACCACGAGCTCGGCAAGGGCAGCCAGGATGCGGTTGCGGAGGGGGAACCGGAAGCCCTCTGGCGACGTGCCGGGCGGCACCTCCGCCATCAGGACGCCGTGGGCGGCGACGTCGGACCACAGCGCGCCGTGCTCGCGCGGGTAGACGACGTCGAGCCCGCACGCCACGACGCCGACCGGCGGCGCGGCGTGGGCCGACAGGGCGCCGCGATGGGCCCAGCCGTCGATGCCGCGCGCCAGCCCCGAGACGACCCGCACCCCGGCGGCGGCCAGGCCGGCGCCGAGCTCGCGTGCGATGTCTCGCCCGGTGGCGGTGGCGTTGCGCGTGCCGATGACGGCGACGCGACGGCCGTCGATGACATCGAGCTCGCCGCGCGAGAACAGCACGGCCGGCGCTTCACGGTCGACCGCGAGCAGTTCGGGATAGCCGGGCTGGCCCAGCACGTGAACGGCCACCCCGGCGCCGTCGCACCGCTCCCATACCCGGTCCGGCGGGTGCCGGCGGGCGTGGGAGCGCCACCGTGCGGGCAGGTCGGGAGTGCGCCGGATGGCCTCAGCCACACCGGTGTTCGGAGGTGCTTCCCCGGCGACGGACAGCCACACTTCGAACGGCGACTGTCGTTGCAGCAAGGCGCGGAGCCGGGCCGGCCACATGCCGGGGAAGCCGGCGAGGGTCGCTGCGTAGGCCTCGGGCGGAAGCGGGTCAGAGCTCATGCCACCTCCTCGCGGGCCCGTTCCGTGGGATCGATGCGCAGGCTCAGCGCCATGACGACGGACGCCTCGTCGACGAGCTCGTCCTTGTCGTCGAGATCGGCGATGGTGCGGGCCACCCGCCGGACTCGGTGCAGGCCGCGTCCCGTCAATCGACCCGACTCGAGCTCCCGGCCCAGGATGGCCCGGGCCCCTGCCGACAACGGCGCCAGCTCATCGAGCTGGTGGGCCGCGATGCGGGCGTTGACCGGGACGCCACGTGCCGCCGCCCGCTCCCGGGCGCGCCGTACGTGGGCGCGGACGACGGCCGACGACTCGCCGGGGGCGCTGTCGAGCAACTCCTCCACCGCGGGACGGTCAACTTCCAGGCGGAGGTCGAAGCGGTCGAGCAGCGGCCCCGACACCCGTCTGAGGTACCGGAGGCGGCCGTTCTTCTCGCATCGGCACGCCCCGGGTGCGCCGCTGGCGCCGCACGGGCACGGGTTCATGGCCGCCACGAGCAGGAATCGGGCCGGATAGTCGATCGTGGCCCGGGCCCGGGTGACGCGGACGACCCCTTCCTCCAGCGGCTCGCGCAGCCCGTCGAGCACCGAGGACCCGAACTCCGCCAGCTCGTCGAGGAACAGCACGCCGCCGTGCGCGCAGCTCACCTCCCCAGGACGCATGGCGGCCGTGCCGCCGCCGACCATGGCCACGGTGGAGGCGGTGTGGTGCGGTGCCCGCAGCGGCGGGAGGGTGACGAGACCCTCGGACGGCAGGGCGAGCCCGGCCGCCGAGTGCACCATCGTGGTCTCGAGGGCGACCTCGGGATCGAGGCGAGGCAGGAGCCCAGGCAGCCGTTGGGCGAGCATCGTCTTGCCCGAACCCGGCGGCCCGATCAGCAGGAGGTGATGGCTGCCGGCGGCCGACACCGCGAGCGCACGCCGGGCGAGCTCGTGGCCGCGAACGTCGGCCAGATCGGGTCGTGCCGTGGGGAGCGGGTGGGGCGGCGCGGCCGGCCGGTCGGGCCAGGATCGCTCGCCCCGCAGGACGCAGATCAGCTCGGGCAGGGTGCTGACGCCGTGCACCGTGCCCGTGGCGACGAGGCCGACCTCGTGCACGGAATCGGCCGGCACGACGCACACCGGTCTCTGGAGGGCGGCGCCGAGTGGCACCATGCCGGTGACGCGGCGGATGGAGCCGTCGAGACCGAGCTCACCGACGAACGCCAGGTCCTCGATGGCGGCCGCCGGCACCACTTCGGTGGCCACGAGCAGGCCTACCGCAATGGGCAGGTCGAGTCCGGCGCCGCCCTTGCGCACCCCCGAGGGCGCCAGGTTGACGGTGAGTCGCTTGTTCGGCCACGAGATGCCGCTCGACACCAGCGCGGCGCGCACGCGGTCACGCGCCTCCCGACACACTTCGTCAGGCAGCCCCACCACGTTGAAAGCAGGCAGGCCCTGGCCGACGTGCACCTCGACGACGACCGAGCGCCCGCGCGCGCCGAGCAAGGTTGCAGATGAGACTGCGGCAAGCACGACGACCTCCTCGAGAAAGGACTCGACACGAGGAGGCGGGATGGGCCGCGCCTTCGACGGCGAAAACGACGATAGCGGAGGGGTGTGACAGAGAGGTCACGTCGCTGACGCGACTGCTTCCTGTCGGTCGATCGCGCCGGTTGCCGCGCCGTTTTGCCGACACGAAGCGTTCCTGTCGGGCGTCGATTGCCACCTACCGAACGATCGCGGCTGCTTGACTGGCCGCGTGCCCGGTCGCGCCGTCGTCGCCTGCCTCGCCGGCGTCGTCGCCGCCGTCAGCGCGTGCAGCGGCTCGAACCGTGGCCAGGCCGCGTTCTGCAATCGGCTCCAGCGCGACCGCGACACGCTGGTGACCGGGGTCGTCGACACGAAGACGGCCGACGCCACCGTCCAGCAGTACGTCGCTCTCGACGGGCTGGCGCCGGAGGCCATACGCGTGGAATGGCACCAGCTGACGGAGCTCGTGCAGACGGCCGCCAAACTGGACAGCGGTTCGGCCGACGCTCGCACGGCCCTCCTCCAGCAGGCCTACGCGTCGGCGCCGGCGGCGACGAAGGTGACGCAGTACGCCAAGTCGACGTGTGGCGTCGATTTCGGCGCGCCCGCAGTGGCACCGACGACCGCGGCGCCTGCACCGACGACGGCGGCGGCCGCACCCACCGGCGGCTGACCGTCGACGTGACGGTTTTCCACCGCAGGCGTGGAAGAACGTCAGCTGGGCGATGTGCAGGACGAGCCGGAGGCGACAGGGCGAGTTGCGAGTTAGGAGATCTCGCCCCGGCGCACGATCACGTGGTCGATGATGCCGTAGTCCTTCGCTTCGTCGGCCGTGAACCAGCGGTCGCGGTCGGAGTCGAGCGTGATCTGATCGACGGTCTGGCCGGTGTGCTCGGCAATGCGCTCGGCCAGCGTCCGTTTCGTGTACACCATCTGCTCGGCCTGGATGGCGATGTCGGCGGCCTGGCCCCGCAGGCCCCCCGACGGCTGGTGCATCATGATGCGGGCGTGCGGCAGGGCGTACCGCTTGTCCTTGGTGCCGGCGCACAACAGGAACTGGCCCATCGACGCGCCGAGGCCCATGCACACCGTCGCCACGTCGCAGCTGACGAACTGCATGATGTCGTAGATCGCCATGCCGGCCGTCACCGAGCCACCGGGCGAGTTGATGTAGAGCCAGATGTCCTTGGCGGGATCTTCACCCTCGAGGTACAGCAGCTGCGCGCAGATGAGGTTGGCGACCTCGTCGTTGACGTCAGTGCCGAGCGTCACGATGCGGTTGCGGAGCAACCGGTTGTAGATGTCGGTGCGCTGATCGGGGGCTTCGAGCGCCTGGGGGTGGGGCAACGGGACCGGCGGCATGGCGGGCAGGCTACCGGGGCGAGTTGTTCAGCCGTCGCCGACCTGGCGGCGCCGGCCAGCCCGCCGCCACAGGAGCACGACGGCCAGCATGCCGCCGAACACGATGAGGGCCGCGAACGCTCTCGAACGTGGCCCGAACGACTGGCTGACGAGCAGCGGCGCCAAAACGAGGCACAGAAGGAGCGCAACGCCAGCGATGGCGCCCTGAAGACTGAACACTCGATTGGTGAGCCGCCGCCGCGGCTGGTCCCGATCCACCGGTACCGCCTGCACTCGCAATGCCACGCTCCATCGACGCTCGGACGTCGTGATCCCGATCGGACGCTCGGGGGGACGGCCCGCCCGCCTCCCGGCCGTCCCCCTGAGCTCCTGACACGACGCTGTCAGAAGCGATGGACGGGGGACAATGAGCCGTTTGAATCAACGGGAGCGTGAACGGCCCGTGAACAGCACGACCACGCGCTCACCGTCGCCCAGCTGTCGACGCAACGCGCGCACGCCGGCCAACCCGGCCGTGCCGGTGACGTCGACGGGGATCGGCGTCGCTCGCCGTGCCAAGTCGTGGGCGGCGAGCACGTCGGGTTCGGTGGCCACCACCGGCGACCCGCCCGTGGCCGCCATGGCGTCGACCACACCGAGCCAGTCGTAGGTCTCGTCGTCGAGGATTCCCGTGGCCGCTGACGCCGGTGTCGTGGGCCATGGCCGCATGCACTCGTGCCAGTGACGGGGCGCGGCCGCGAGGCCGACCCGTTGCGCGCACTCCCACGCCGCCGCCAACGGCGCACATCCCTCGGTCTGCACGGCATGAATCGGCATCGTCACACCTTCCTCCCGCAGGCCGTCGCCCACGCCGGTCGCCAGGGCGCCGCCTCCGACCTGGACGACGACGCGCCCGCCTCCGTCGCGGAGCGCCGGCGCCATCTCCCACCCGATCGTGCGGCCACCGTCGAGGCACAGCGCGTTCTCCGGACCTTGCACGCTGAAGGGCACCGAGCCCTGGGCGACGGCGGCTCGGAACCGGCGCACGCACGGATCGCCGGGCGGATCGCCGAGACGGCGTGGGCACGACACGACACCGGCGCCGAGCGCACGCAGCCCTGCCACGACGACGCGGTCGGCGTCCGGCGGCACGAAGACCTCGAGGGGCCAGCCGACCGCCGCCGCCAACGTGGCCGCCGCCAACGCCGCGTTGCCGCATGACGCGATGGCGAGCGGCGGTCGAGTCCGTCCCGACGGCGCCACGCCGGCCCGCTCGGCCGCCAGCAGATGCAGGAGGATCGACATCAGATGACGGCCCTTGTGCGATCCGGCGACGTTGCCGGTCTCGTCCTTCACCCAGAGGTCGAGATCGAGGGCGACGGCCAACCCGTCCGACGGCGCTAGTGGCGTCGCGCCGAACCCGGTGCCGTCGACGGCCGCCGCGGCGGCGTCCACCGTGCGCACGAGGGCGACGGCGTCGACGTCCCCGAACCCGTGGGCGACGGCGAACCAGTACCAGGCCATCCGCCGCCGATAGGCGACGAAGGGGTTGGGATCGTCATCCGGCGGCACGGCCGATGCCGGCTCGAGGCGTAGCACGTGGGCCCGATCGGTCGGCGTGGCCGCCGGACACCGCCACGGCCACGGTTTCTCGATCGGGACGCCGGTGCCGCAGACGGCGCACCGGAAGCCGGTGATCACGACGCCGCGCTGACCCGCTCGTTGAACTCCGTGATGAGCGTGTCCCAGGTGTCGAGGTATCGGTGCAGCCCCGACCAGAACGACGCCGATCGTCGCGCCTCGAACACCTCGAGCGGCGTCCCCTGCTGCTCGACCCAGGTGTAGTACCCGAGGTTGAAGATGCGGTGGCGGTCGCGCTCGGTGCACTCGATTATGTCGTCGGTCCCGATCGCGGCCAGGTGGCGTCCGTCGACCTCGGCCGCCTCGATCGGTCCGAAGCCGTCCGGCCATCTCCTCGAGAGCGTCTTGGCGCGCTCGCTGGGGTACAGGGCGGCTCCGTCGGTGGCCACCGTGACAATGGCGTCGTCGGGACCGAGGTCGAGGAGCTTGGCCGTCTTGATGGCGGCGACCATGTTGCAGATCGACGACAGACCGAAGTGCCCGAGCGCCTCGATCACGTCGCCGTCCAGGCGGCGGCGTGTCGTCAGGTGGCGGCGGCCGGCCTCGGTGTTGAAGAGCACGCCGAGCTCGTCGGTGGCGCGGTCGCTGACGGCGCACACCACGTCGGTGTTCATCACGTTGTGGATGAGCGGGATGTGCTTGTCACCGATTCCCTGGATGTTGTGCTCGCCGAATCCGTTCTGGAGCATCGTCGGACACTCGAGAGCCTCGACGGCAGTGACGCGGCTGCCGTGGCGCTCCTTCAGGTAGTCGCCGGCGCCGATGGTGCCGGCCGACCCGGTGGCCGAGACGAAGGCGGCCAGCCGAAGACCGGGACGGCGCGAGGCAGCACGATCGAACATACGTTCGACAGCCGCGCCGGTGATCTGTCGATGGGCGAGATGGTTCCCGAACTCGCAGAACTGGTTGAGAACGAAGTTGGTCGGGTCGGCGGCGAGCTCGTGGCAGGCGTCGTAGATCTCCTTGACGTTGCTCTCGGTGCCCGGGGTGCGGATGATGTCGCCGGGGTCGGCGACCCAGCGGTCGAGCCAGTCGAAGCGCTCCTGCGACATGCCGGCCGGCAGTACGGCCACGCCTCGGCACCCCATGATGCGGCTGATGGCGACACCCCCGCGGGCGTAATTCCCGGTCGAGGGCCAGACGGCGCGATGGCGGGTGGGATCGAACTGGCCCGTGACCACACGGGGCGCCAGGCAGGCGTAGGCGGCGAGCACCTTGTGGGCGCCGATCATCGGGAAGCGGTCACCGAAGGCGACGATGATCGGGCTCTCGACGCCGGTGAGGGCAGCCGGCAGTACGACGTGTTCGGGCACGGCCACCCGCCCGCCTCGTAGGTCGTTGTGCCAGTGGACCCGGAAGAGGTTGCGGGCGTCGGGTGCCGACGGGTCGGCGCCGGCAGTGCGGGCGGCGTCGAGACGCGTCGGGTCAGCCAGCTCGGCGAACGTCGGCAGCGTGATGCCTTGGGCGCGGAACCGTTGGACGGACCGAGCGAGGTTCAGTTCGTCGACGACGCCGTCGACCAGTCCGAGCGGACCGGCAAAGACGTCCTTGGTATCCGACAGGGCGACCACGTCGCCATTCTGTCAAGACTCCTCGTAGAGCGACTCGCCGCGACGCAGGCGCGACGCGATGCGCACGACGGTAGGAAGCTCGCGGCGCGTCGGTGTGTGGGCGGCCAGGAACCGGGCCACGGCGGTGAGGACGAGCGCCGACTCCTCGGAGCCCTCTGGCCACGCCAGCGACTGGCGCACGCCGGCCTCGTACACCTGGTACCAGTGGAAGCCGGCGTCCTCGGCCAGGAGGGCGTGGCCGAGCGTGGCAATCAGTTCGCCGCGGGAGCCGCCGTCGCGGAGGAACCCGTAGGCGATAGAGCCGGCTTGATCGACGCCGCCCTGCGTGTCCCAGCAGGCGGGCAGATCGACGAGCGAGCCGGTGCTGGCACTCGGGAGCCGGGCAGCAGGGACGTTGAGGAACCGGTCGAGGTACACACGAAGGGCGCCGTGGAGAGTGCCCCGCAGGAGCTCCGGTGTGGGGCACCGGACCAGCGCCTGGTGCAAGGCGTTGGCCGCCGTGAAGGCGTGGTGCACCGAGTTCCAGTCGCCGAAGTCGTTCTGGGTGTGGAACCGGACGATGCGCAGCGCCGCCGCGTAGGCCAGGGCCCGACCGACCTGCTCCGGAGCGGCGCCGATGGCGATGGCGTCCACCACGCCGCCGATGACCGCGTCGGGGTCGTCCTCCAGAAGCGTCCACGAGAGCCCGGCCACGTCGGTGAAGCCGCCGGCGTGGGACCAGCCCTTGTCGAGGGCGGCGTCGAGCCGTCCCTGCGCCGCCGACAGCAGGCCGGCCAAGTCGTGGGGATGGCGCCACTCCGACGACTCTTCGCTCCGATCGGCAGCGCACGTCTGGGCCACGAGCGACCCCAGCACACTGCTTGCGCTGGCTCCGTCGACCATCGCCAGCGCCTCGAAGGCCTTGTTGGTGAAGTCGAGGGTGTGCCCCTCGTCGACGAAGACGTGGTCGGTGACGGCGGCGAACATCATCGCCTCGACGTCGGCCGGCGCAACGCTGGCGATGGCGGTGGCCAGCGTGCGCTCGGCGGCGTCGGCCGAGCGGGTGTCGACGAACCGGCGGTACCACACGGCGAGCCGCTCGGCGCTCAGCGTCTGCGTGGCCAGTGCGGTCTCGGCGAAGCGCGGGGCGCGGCCACGCGTGTCGCGACTCACGAAGGCGAGCGCGTGCACGAGGGCGAGGGCCCGGTCGTCGGGGTCGAGGTGGGGCAGCACGTTGGCCATGGCGGCCAGCACGGTGAGCCCGGTGCCCCATCCCTCGGCCCGATACGTCGTGCCATGCTCCAACGCGGTGGCGACGACGCCGGCGCCCGACGGGTCGACGTCGAGGAGGCCCAGCGTGGCTTTCGCGGTCACGAGCGTGAGGCCGTGCTCGAGGCCCTCGGCCAGCCGGCGGCGCAGGCGGCCCTCGGGATCGGCGACGGCCCGGCGGCGGACCCAGACGTCTCCGTCGTGGACGGTGACGTCGAAGGCGGTCGCGTCGTCGGCCCACGGGTCGAGCGTGCAGCCTGAAGTCAAGTCGAAGCGGGCGTGATGCCAGTGGCAGGTGAGGAGGCCGGCTTCGACCGTGCCCTGATGGAGCGGGAAGCCCATGTGGGGGCACCGGTCCTCGATGGCCGAGGGGCGGCCCTCGTGCCACAGGACGACGACGGGCAGGGCGCCCACCTTCGTGAGCAGGCGACCGTCCCGCTCGAGCTCCTCCGCCGATCCGGCTCGCACTCCCTCGTCCATCACCACTCCATTTTCGCAAGGTCCTACTGGCATAATCTGTCGCTGCGCCCGATTAGGTCAAGTGGATTCTTGCCAAAATCGGGTACGGTGGCGGTGTGGCGGAATTGACCGATGCCAAGCGCCGCATCGTCGAACGGCTGAAGCGCGTCGAGTCGGCCACCGCCCCTGAACTGGCCGCCGGCTTCGGGCTCACCGACACCGCCGTGCGCCAGCACCTGGAGGCGCTCGAAGGCCTCGGGCTGGTCGAACGTTCGGCCTCCGAGCCGATGGGCCGCGGCCGGCCGCCCGGGGCCTGGCGGTTGACGTCCCTCGCCACGTCGCTGTTCCCCGACCGCCACGCCGATCTCACGGTGGAGCTGATCGGGTCGATCCGCGACGCCCTGGGCGAGGCCGGCCTGGCCAAGGTCCTGAGCAGCCGGGCCAAGGCCCAAGAGGCGGGCTACGCCAAGGCGCTTCCCGATCCCACCGTCACGCCCCTGGCCGACCGCGTCATCCGCCTGGCCGCGGTGCGCTCGGCCGACGGCTATCTCGCCGAGGCGGTCGCCGAGGACGACGGCGCCGTGCTCCTCGTCGAGCACCACTGCCCCATCGCCGACGCCGCCCGGTCGTGCACCGGCCTGTGCCAGAGCGAGCTCGAACTGTTCCGCAAGGTGCTCGGTGACGACGTCGTCGTCGAGCGCACGCAACATCTCGTCGCCGGCGACCAACGCTGCGCCTACCGCATCCGGCCCGCCGACCAGCCGTCGCGCACGCTGGTCAGCGTCCGTTCCTGAGGGCCGCCGGCGTTAGCGTTCGCCTATGGCGTTCCGTGGCTTCCCGGCCGAGGCCATCAGCTTCTTCGAAGGGCTCGAGGCCGACAACTCCAAGACGTACTGGACCGCGAACAAGGATGTCTACGAGCGGGCCGTGAAGGAGCCGATGGACGCGCTCTGCGCCGAGCTCGACGACGACGGGTTCGGCCCGATGCGCGTTTTCCGGCCGTACCGTGACGTCCGTTTCAGCAAGGACAAGAGCCCCTACAAGACGGCGACGGCGGCGGCGGGCGAGGGCGAGGACGGCTCGGTCTACTACGTGCATCTCTCGGCCGAGGGCCTGTTCGTCGGGTCCGGCTACTACCACATGGCCACCGACCAGCTCGAGCGGTTCCGGGCCGCCGTCGACGACGACCGGACGGGGACGGAGATCGCCAGCATCACGACGGCGCTGGAGACGGCTCGCTACGACCTGGCCGCCCACGAGTCACTCAAGACGGCGCCGCGCGGCTTCGCCAAGGATCACCCCCGCATCGACCTGCTCCGCCGCAAGGGCCTCGTCGCCGGCAAGCAATGGCCCGTCGCCAAGTGGCTGCACACCGCCCAGGCCAAGCGGCGCATCGAGGACGCCTGGCGCGACTTCGCACCCCTGAACCGGTGGCTCGCCGCCCACGTCGGCCCCAGCGAGCTACCGCCCGACGAGCGCGACGTGCGCTAGAGCTGTCTTCGTCGCCGTCCTCCGCTCTGCTTCGGCCGGCTCCTACTCGCTCCGCTCGGCAATCGGTTCTTCAGCGGCCCGCCGGCGCACGCCAAAGCCGGCCCCGCCGCCCGGCGGGCTACCTTGCCGGCATGGCTGACCTGCACCTCGGGGAGCTGGTCGCTCCGGCGCAGCACAAACGCAGCGGGGACGCCGTCACCGTCGACACCTCCGATCTCACGACCCACGGTGTGATCGTCGGCATGACCGGCTCGGGCAAGACCGGCCTCGGCGTCGTGCTGATCGAGGAAGCGCTCACCAACGACGTGCCGTGCCTGCTGATCGACCCCAAGGGCGATCTCACCAACCTGTGCCTCGTCTTCCCGCAACTGGCGCCGTCCGACTTCCGGCCGTGGATCGACGAGAGCCAGGCCAAGCAAGCCGGCGCCACGCCCGACGACTTCGCCGCCCAGCAGGCCCAGCAGTGGAAGGACGGCCTGGCGTCGTGGGGCATCGGCTCGGACCGCCTCCAGGCCCTGGTCGACGCCGTCGACGTCACGATCTACACGCCCGGGTCGACATCCGGCGTGCCCATCAACATCGTGGGATCGCTGCAGGCGCCCGGCGACGCCGCCGACCTGGAGACGATGCGCGACGAGATCGAGGGGTACGTCTCGGGGCTACTCGGGCTGGTGGGCATCGACGCCGACCCGCTGTCGTCACGCGAGCACATCCTGCTGGCCAACCTCATCGAGGCGAGCTGGACTGCCGGCCGCAGCCTCGACCTGGCCACCCTGGTGGGCGCGGTCCAGACGCCGCCCCTGCGCAAGCTCGGCGTCTTCGAGCTCGACTCCTTCTTCCCGCCCAAGGACCGGACCGCCTTCGCCCTCAAGCTCAACGGCCTGCTCGCGTCGCCGGCGTTCAGTGCCTGGGCAGCCGGACCACCGCTCGACATCGGCGGCCTCCTGCGCACGCCCGACGGCACGGCACGCGCCGCCATCGTGTCGATCGGGCACCTGTCCGACGAGGAGCGCCAGTTCGTGGTGGCCCTCGTGCTGTCGAAGGTGATCACGTGGATGCGCAAACAGACCGGCACCACCGACCTGCGAGCGCTCGTCTACATGGACGAGGTCGCCGGCTACGTGCCGCCCACCGCCAACCCGCCGACGAAGAAGCCCATCTTGACGCTCATGAAGCAGGCCCGCGCCTACGGCATCGGCACCGTGCTCGCCACGCAGAACCCGGTCGACATCGATTACAAGGGCATCTCGAACGCCGGCACGTGGATGGTGGGCCGCCTGCAGACCGAGCGGGACAAGGCCCGGCTCCTGGACGGCATGAGTGCCGCCGCCGGCAGTGTCGACGTCAAGCTGGTTGACGACACGATCAGCGGGTTGGCCAAGCGGGAGTTCGTGCTGCGGCGGGCCGGAAGGGACAAGCCGGAGTTCTTCACCACCCGCTGGGCCATGAGCTACCTGCGCGGACCGCTCACCCGCGACCAGATCGCCACGCTGATGGCCGGTCACGTCGGCCAGGCGAGCAGCCCGGCCCCCCAGCCG
>JBKOXV010000072.1:0-10613 GCA_046725105.1 bacterium
TGGTCACGCCTCCATGACGTCGTGGAGATGGTGGATCGGGTCGTGCAGCAGGTACAGGCCGATGCTCTCGACGGTGAAGCGGGCCCCGTCGCTGCGGACGCCGGTGCGCGACCATGCGTGGTCCGGTACGCCGTCGAAGACAGCGGCCACTCGATCGCCGTTGATGCCGATGGCGTCGGCGACTGCGGCCGGATCGGCCCGGTCGTAGCGCTCGGCGACGGCCGTGGCATCCTGGTCCCAGTTGGCGAAGGCGGCACCGTCGACCGCCAGCATCAGCTCCACGCGCCGGCGGAAGATGTCGAAGACGTCGCGCACGTGGCAGGCGTACTCGAGGGTGGACCAGCGATCGGGCTGAGGCCGGCGGCGGAGGCGGGCCGGGTCGGCGGCGAGGATCTGCCGCCACCGGTCGCCGATCACCCGCAGCTCGGTGCCGTACTGGTCGCGCCGGTAGCGGGCCGCATCGAAGCGGCACTCCGGGCACGGCTCATGCAACACCCAGGTCCAATCCTTCGTGTCGCCCGGGACGGGCGGTGGGGCATCGGAGGGCGCCTCGGCGGTCATCGGCTCCATCGTCCCTGCCGACGGCCCGTCAGGCCAGTGGCAGGACTGCCCCTGGGCGCAAGAAATCGGCCACCGCCGCTCAGGGCTCGGGCGCCTCGCCCGCGTCGGCGTCGGCGGCGGCGGCGGCGGTCTGACGGCGCGGCGTCCGGATCCGGCCCGGGAGGCTCGGGCGGCGTTCCGGATGGCGATCCCACCAGTCCGACACGGCGACGATGAGGACGACAGCAACGATGATGGCGACCACAACGGCGACGAGCATGGCGGAACGGTACTGATCCGCCGCCCGTCGTGCTCGGCTCAGTGCGGTTCCCCGCTCCAGACCGGATCGACGCCTGGAGGCAGGGCGACCCCGAAGGTGTTCAGCGTGAGCGAGACCATGCAGTAGTAGCCGACCAGCAGGACGAGATCGACGAGTCCGTGTGAGCCGAGCTGGTCGAGCCCGCGGGCATACGGCTCGTCGGCGAGGCCCCCCGTCGCGAGCAGCTCGGCGGAGATGGCGGCGACGACCGCCTCGTCGGCGTCGGCCAGCGTCGGCACTCGGCCCTCACGAAGGTCGTCGATCACATCCTCCTCCAAACCGACGCGCCGGGCCTCCTCGGCGTGGGCCCAGAACTCGAACTCGGCCTTCCAGTGGGCGCCCACGACGAGGATCGCGATCTCCCGCTGCCGAGGCGTGAGTGCCGACCGGAACCGCAGTTGCTCTCCGAGGTCGGCCGCCTTCAGCCCGGCGACGGGGGAACGGAGCCATGCGTTGAACGGTCCTCCCAGCGTCTCCGGGGCGGGGCGGTCCCGCAGGCGCGGGCCGTCGACAATGGCTCGCCACAGGTCGTCCTGGTCGGGGTGCAGCTGGTCTCTCGTAAGCCATGGCAGGCGCGGCGGCGAAGGCATGGCGCCAGGTAAGACGGTCGGCGGCCCGGCCGTCGAATTCGCCGACACGTCGGAACGAGTCGGGAGATCAATGCGGAACCCGTCTGCCGACCCGGATCGAAGGGCTTGCGCCGCGGGCGATCTGGGCTCAAGGTCTGGGCATGGATGCGAGGATCACGTCGGAGCCGTTCGTGCTCACGGCCGAGGCCATCCGTGAGCTGCCGCTCGAGGGCCTGGGCGGCATAGCCGGGGTCACCAACCGGGTGCTGTGGCGGACCAGCGCGTCGATGGCCGGAGTGCTCACGGTGGACGGCGGCCATCGCCTCGGCATGCACCGGCACCGGGCGAACGACCATCACCTGTGGGTCCTCGACGGACGGGCGAGGATCCTGGACGTGGAGGTGGCCCGCGGTTCCTACGCCCACGTGCCGAGCGGCGTCGACCACGACATCGACGCCTCCGAGACGGAGGGCTGCAGCGTCTTCTACCTGTACCTGTCGCCGACGCCCTGACGCCCGGCGGCGTCACCGCCCGGGTTCTTCTAGGACGAGCGATGTTCGACGGTGGTGTCCGACGAGGGCACGAACACGCTCTCGTGGCCATCGCTCCACCGCACGAGGAACGGGGGCGCGCCGCCTTGGCCGTGAACCTCCAGCACGACGGCCTCCCGATCAGGGTCTCCGATGTGAGTCCCCTTGACGACCAGTCGATCACCGACATCAGCCTGCATCGAGCCTCCCCATGTCATCGCGGCTCTCGGAGTGCTCCGGCGGCGCGGCGTTCGTCAGCCGATCCGCCTGAACGCAGTGTTCCCGGCGCCGCAGGGGCCATGCAAGTGGCAAATACCGGTAGGACAGGGCTCAGGCGCCGGGGCCCGGGTCGAACGGTTTGGGCTCGACGAGCACCAGCCAGTTGCCGGCGCAGTCCCGCATGACGGCCTCGACCCCGTACGGGCGGTCGGCCGGTTCCTGCAGGAACTCCACGCCCTTAGCAACCAGCTCCTCGTGGGTCTTGCGGCAGTCGTCGACGCGCAGACCGAGCCCGCCCATCTGCCCCTTGCCGAGCTGACGCCGGACGAACTCGGCGGCCTCGTCGTCGAGCGGAGGACCCGGCGTCATCAGGGTGATCTCCAGCTCCGGCTGGCTCGGATGGCCGACCGTCACCCATCGGAAGCCGTTCAGGCTCGCGTCGGACCGCGTCTCGAAGCCAAGGACGTCGACGTAGAAGTCGCGGGTGGCGTCCTGGTCCAGGCAGTAGATCGTGGTGAGTGAGACATTCGTGATCATGTGCCGACGGTACGACGACCGTCACCCGGGTGGCTTCTCCCAGATTGCTGTACCGCCCTGAGGCCCCACATGAACAGGTAGCAGCCCGGGATGTGCGGTCCACCGGTCGCCGCCCAGCGGGCCCGGTAGGCCGACGGCGATTCGCCGACGAGCTCGCGGAAGCGGGCTGAGAACGAGCCGAGGCTGGAGAAACCGACCAGCATGCAGATCTCCGTGATCGTCAGGTTCGCCGACCTCAGCAGGTCCTGGGCCCGCTCGATCCGGCGCCGGGTCAGGTAGCGGATCGGCGTGTCCCCGTACGACGCCTCGAAGCTGCGGACGAAGTGGTACTTCGACACGCCGGCGAGCCGGGCCAGCCGGTCGAGGTCGAGGTCTTCGGCGAAGTGGGCGTCGATGTGGTCGCGGGCGCGGCGGAGATGCGGCAGCAGCGCAACGGTGACAGGACGACCCGACATCGACGGTGCCCCCGGAAGGATTCGAACCTTCGCACACGGTTTAGGAAACCGATGCTCTATCCCCTGAGCTACGGGGGCGCCACGGCGCGCCTGACCCTAGCGACCTCGGAAGTTGGACGGGAGAACGCCCCAAAAGGCAATCAGGCGTCCAACTTCGGCGCTCATCACTCGGCCGGCCGGCCGGGGCGGGTGCTCGTGCCCGGTGGAACGAGCCGAAGCCACCGAGATCTCCGGTAGAGGGACCGGCCGGCCCGGGCCTCGTGGACGAGCCGGCGCCGGGCGGCGGCGGCTTGGAAGTCGGCTTGGCGCTGGCCGACCACGACCTCGTCGTCGTAGAACATCGTCGTCTCCTCGTTGGGCGGGGTCGCCAGCGTCCTCCGGCCCGCCGCGACGCGCATCCGTAGCCGCTTCGTATCGTCGGCGGCGGCCGTACGTAGGCCAGTTGATTCAACTACGCTGACCGGCTGCTGTTAGGGTATCCTAACTATGCGGATCGTGGTGACCGGTGTGGCCGGCTTCATCGGCCATCACCTCGCCCGGCGGCTCCTCGACGACGGGCACCACGTCGCCGGCCTCGACTGCTTCCTGGCCGAGTCGTACGACCCCGCCGTCAAGCGGGCCGCCGTCGCCCCGCTGGCCGGTCGCCCCCGCTTCGCCCTGTATCAGCGCGACCTGCGCACCGACCGGCTCGACGACGTCCTGGACGGTGCCGAGGCCGTCGTGCACCTCGCCGCCATGCCCGGCCTCCAGGCGGGCCGCGACCACATCTACACGAGCTGCAACGTCACGGCGACGGCCCGGTTGGCGGCGGCGGCCGGGCGGGCCGGCTCGCTCCGCATCGTGCACGCGTCCACCTCGAGCATCTACGGGCGGGTGGCCGATGGCGACGAGGCCCAGCCGGCGGCGCCGATCTCTGCCTACGGCCGCTCGAAGCGCGCCGGCGAGCTCGTGATGCTCGACGCCGGCGCCGTCGTCCTGCGGTACTTCTCCGTCTATGGACCCGGGCAACGGCCGGACATGGCCTACCACCGCTTCTGCGAGGCGATCCTCACGGGCCAGCCGCTCGAGATCCACGGCGACGGCGCCCAGCAGCGCGCGAACACGTACGTCGACGATGTAGTGGACGCGACCGTGGCGGCCATCGCCCGCGGCGAACCGGGCGAGGCCTACAACATCGGCGGCGCCGAGCCCATCCGGCTGCTCGACGCCGTAGCTGTCCTGGCCCGGACGCTCGGGCGATCGCCGATCCTCACCCGCCGGCCGGCCCGGGCCGGCGACCAATGGGCCACCAGGGCCGACACCGAGAGAGCCCGTCGCCACTTGGGGTGGTCACCCTTGACAGGGCCGACTGAGGGCCTGCACGCTCAGGCCGGATGGCACGTGGCCCGCCGGGCCCGGTTCGTCGCGGCCTGACGGCGGCAATCTTGACAAAACAGGTCGGCTTTCCGGCACACTATGGGCATCCAATCGCAACCAGGGAGCACACATGGGCATCCGAATTGGTGACGAGGCCCCGAACTTCACCGCCGAAACCACCGAAGGCACGATCAACTTCCACGAGTGGCTCGGCGACCGCTGGGGCATCCTGTTCTCACATCCCAAGGACTTCACGCCGGTGTGCACAACCGAGCTCGGCTACATGGCCAAGCTGCAGCCCGAGTTCGAGAAGCGCGGCGTCAAGATCATCGGACTCTCGGTCGACGCCGCCACCGACCACACCAAGTGGGCCGACGACATCGAAGAGACCCAAGGAGCGCGGCCCAACTACCCGATCATCGGCGATTCCGACTTCAACGTGTCCAAGCTCTACGACATGCTGCCCGCCAGCACGTCGGGCGATGCCAAGAGCCGCACGCCGGCCGACAACCAGACCGTTCGCAACGTGTTCGTGATCGGGCCGGACAAGAAGGTCAAGCTCGTCCTCGTCTACCCGATGACGACGGGCCGAAACTTCGACGAGGTCCTGCGAGTGATCGACTCCCTGCAGCTCACCGCCAAGCACCGCGTCGCCACGCCGGTGAACTGGAAGCAGGGCGACGACGTCATCATTTCCGGCGCTGTCTCCAACGACGAGGCGAAGCAGATCTTCGGCGACTGGAAGGAGCCGAAGCCCTACATCCGCATCGTCCCCCAGCCCGCCAAGTAGGTCACGCCGACTCGGCCTCTCGGGCCGCCTGCGCCTCGACCCACGCCCGTACGGGTGGGGCGAGGAACTGCAGGTGCTCGAGAGGTCGTTCGCGTATGAGCGTGGCCGACACCGGTACGGCGGTGCGAGCCGGATCGACGGCCACGGCGCGGGCGCCGAAGCGCCGGGCGATCTCGTCGCCATAGGGCTCGGACGAGAACACGACGTGGGGTCCCTCGGGCAGCGGCCAGCGGGCCCGGAACAGGGCCATCCACCGGGCCCACAACTCCTCATCGTCGAAGTCGGTCGGGAGGTCGTGGCGGACCTCGACCACGACGACGTCGGGATGGAGCTCGGCCAGCCACGCCACTCGCAGCTCACCGGGGATGGGCTCACCGTCGCGGGTGTTCACCATCACCACCAGGCGGTCGACGGCGCCGGCGGCCCGTTCGATGAGGTGGCTGTGGCCCAGGTGCGGTGGGCAGAAGCGGCCGACGATCAACCCCGTCGGGTCGGTCACCGCCCGGACTGGATGTACTCGACGAGGGCCGTGTTCTCGTGCTCGAGCTCGTGCACCCGATGCTTCACGACGTCGCCGATGCTGACGATCCCGGCCAACTCCCCGTCGACGACGACGGGCACGTGGCGGATCCGACGCTCCGTCATGAGCGCCATCAGCGAATCGACGGTGTCGTCGGGCCCACAGGTGCGGACGTCGGCCGTCATCACGTCCGTGACGGGACGATTCAGGGCGGCCGGCCCGTCGCGGTGCAGGGCCCGGGCGATGTCTCGCTCGGAGACGATGCCGAGGATGCGCTTGGCGTCCTCGGTGACGATCAAGGCGCCGACCCCGTGCTCGGCCAGGCCGGCCAGCACCTCGGTGACAGTGGCGGCCGGAGCGACCGTGGCGACGAAGTCGCCCTTGTCCCGAAGTAGCCCGCTGATGCGCATACGCCACCTCCTGGGGTCACAGTCCGGGTCCATGATCGCACGCCCCCACGGCCCTTTCCGTTTCACGCTGGTTTAAGAACCTCACAGGTCGTTGAACCAGCGTGATACGCCCAGGGGGCGACTAGCCCACGGGCACCCGCTCACCGCCGCGAGCGGCCAGGCCGATGGCGGTGGTCCAGCCGGTGGTGCCGAGGGCGAGGGCCTCGAGACGGGCCTCGGCGACGGCCCGGTCGTCGGCGGCGCCCAGGCGCCCGAGGGTGAGACCGGCTTCGGCGCCGGCCAACCGGGTGACAGCCTGCATCACCAGGTCACCGGCCCCGTCAGCCAACGTCGCCGCCTCGTCGAGGGCGGCGGTGCACGCATCCCCTCCGCCTCGCACCGCCTCGGCCAGCCCGGTGGCCACCAACGACAGCACGACGTCGAGGTAGGTGCCACCGGCGGCGGCCCGGGCCGTCTCGGCGTGGGCGAGGGCCTCCTCGCCGCGACCGGCCGCCAGCGCCACGAGCGCCGACACCGAGAGGGCGTTCGGATGACCGGGCCGCTCGAGCCGGGCCGAGGCCAGCACCTCGTCGGCCTCGTCGACGTAGCCCGTCTGCAGGAGCGCCAACCCCAACGTGACACCGGCGTCGTACCCGTAGCCCTCGACGTGGTGCTGGCGCAGCTCGTCGAGGGCGTGGCGTGCCTCCCGAGCCGCCCGCTCGCCGTCCCCGGCGTGGACGGCGGCACCGGCGGCGATGGTGCCGCTGTACCCGGCCATCCCGTACAGCTCGCTCGCGGTGCGGGCCTCCTCGATGACGCGGTTGGCGTCGGCGACCCGGCCGGTGGCGACGAGGGCACGACTGAGCGGGGCGATGGCCTGCGTCTCGCCGTAACGGTCGCCGATCGAGTGCATCAGCGCCTTCGACTCCTCACCGAGCGCCACCGCCTCCGGGAGCCGGCCGGCCCAGAGCCGCAGCGCCGACTGCAGGGCCAGCATCATCCCGCGGCCCCACGGTTCGTCGCGATGAACGGCGTCGTCGATCACCTCACGCGCCAGCGTGTCGGCCTCTTCGAAACGACCCTGGTTGAAGCGCACGAAGGCCAGCAGCCCGTGCACCCACGCCAGCCCCCCGCGGTCGCCCATCTCGATGAACGTGGACGCGGCATGGTTGAGGCGCTCCTCGGCCTGGGCCATGTCGCTCTGGACGAAGGAGATCCACGCCCGGTGCTGATCGACCCACGCCTGGCCGCGACGGTCGTTCTCGGCCGCGAAGACCTCGTGGGCGGCGGCCAGGTGGCGCTCGGCGTCGTCGAAGGCGCCGCCCAGCACGCTGGCGAAGCCCCACGCCCGCTGGGCCTCGGCCTCGCCCCTGCGGTCACCGACCTCCCGCCACAGGTCGACGGCCTGGGCGAACGAGGCGTTGGCCCGATCGAGATGTCCGGTCTGGGTGTGGATCTCGCCCAGGATCTCGTGGGCCTCGGCCATGGCGGCCCGGTCCTCGGCCCGCCGGGCGCTCTCCAGCACGGCGACGGCGTCGCCGCGGGCCGCCTCCATCTGGTGGAGCTCGACGTAGGCGCGGCCCCGCAGCTGCAGCAGCTGGCGGCCGATCGCGCCGTCGACGTCGTCGGCGCCCAGGACAGCGAGGCCCTCGTCCACGAGGTGGGCCGCCTTGCGCGGCACCATCCGGTCGAGGGCACGGGCGGCGGCGCGGGCGAACCAGCTCGCCGCCACGGCGGCCACCTCGGCGTCGACGTGCGGCACCGGACCGAGCTCGGCCACCAGCTGGGCCGCGGTGGCGTAGTGATAGGCGATCCGTTCGGCCGCCAGGTCGGACCCCCGGGTCGCCTCCTCGATGGCCTTGGCCACGCCGAAGTGGCGTTGGGCCCGGGCCGACTTGGTGAGCGTCTGGTACGCGACGTCACGCACCGACTCCGAGCGGAACGACCAGCGGTCGCCGTCGACGTCGAGGAGCTCGGCGTCGGCCAGTGTCGCCAGCGTGTCGAGGTGGGGGCTCTGGCCGAGCTTCTCGCCGAAGGTGACAAGGGCATCCCATTTGCCCGACGGGCCGAGGACGGCGGCGTTGTCGAGCAGGGCCCGGGCGGCGGGGTCGAGGAGGTCGAGCCGGGCCGACACCAGGCCGCGCAGCGAGCCGGGCAGCTCGGGGACCTGGCCACAGTCGGCCACGGCGGCGGCAAGCTCCTCGAGGAACAGGGGGTTGCCGCCGCTGCGCTCGAGCACGGCATCACGGGTGGCGCCGTCGACGGCGTCGTCGAGCAGCGCCGCCGCCAGCTCCCGCGCCGCGACCGGATCGAGGGCGTCGACGCGGAGCGCCAGGGTGTTGTGTCGACCCGGCCGAGGCGGCCAAGGCCCTTCTGCGTTCGGCCGGGAGGTGGTGAAAAGGATGAACGGCAGCCCGGCCGACTCGCCAAGGGCCCGTTCGAGCAGCTCAAGCAGGAGCGGGTCGGCCCACTCCAGGTCGGCCACGGCGACCAGCAGCGGACCCCGGCGGGCGAGTGCGTGCAGATAGACGAGTACGGAGTGGGTGAGCTCGTCGCGAGCGCGGGCCGGGTCGATGCCGTCGAGAGCGGTCGGCTGGCCGAACAGGTGCAGCAGCCCGGTGGCGATGCGGCCGTGATCGCTCTCGCCGACGGCGTCGCCGAGCGCCTCGAGGGCGGCACACACGGTGCGCTCGGCATCGGCATAGCCGCTGCCGGACTCGAGGCCGATGTGTTCGGCGAGGGCTGCCGACAGGGGGTGCCACGGGCTCGATTCTCCGTACGGCATGCACCGCGCCACGAGCACCACGGGCGAGAAGGCCTCTTGGGCCCGCCCGATGGCTTCGCGCGCCAGCCGGCTCTTCCCCACCCCGCCTTCTCCCTCGATGGCGGCGAGGAAGGGCCGGTGGTGGGTGACGGCCAGGCGCGTGCCATCGAGCAGCAGTGCCAGTTCGGTATCGCGGCCCACGAATGGGGCCTTCACCTTGCGGCCGCGCCGTCCTGGTGGGGCGAGGGGCTCAATGGCCCGCCACGCCTCGACGGGTTCCTCCCGGTTGCGGACCCGGACGAGGCCGACGGCCTCGTAGCGCACCACCCGCTGAGTGGCGGCGTAGGTGGCCGGCCCGACCAGCACCGTACCGGGCTGGGCTCCGGTCTGGAGGCGCTCGGCGGCGTTCACCACGTCACCCATCGCCGTGTAGTCGCCCCCCGCCCGCAGGGCGCCCACCAGCACTTCGCCGGTGTTCACGCCGATGCGAACCTGGAAGGGGACGTTCCGTGCGACGGCGTAGACGCCCACGCTGCCCTGCATGCGCAGCGCGGCCCGAACGGCACGCTCGGCGTCGTCCTCATGGGCGACAGGAGCCCCGAACAGCGCCACGATGGCGTCACCGACGATCTTGTCGACCCGGCCGCCGTAGGCGACGATGTCAGCCACGAGGAGCTGAAAACAGCCATCTACCAGGCGCTTCACCTGCTCGGGGTCGAGCGTCTCGGCCATGGCGGTGAAGCCCACGAGGTCGGCGAACAGCACGCTGACGACGCGGCGCTCCTCGGCCCGCCCCACCAGGATGGCGTTCCCACAGAAGGGGCAGAACCGGGCCGCTTCGGGCACGGGTCGCCCACAGGAGGGACAGCTCATTGCCGGAAAATGTACGACAGGAACGCCCCCGCGCCGCACCTAGTATCGACGGCCGGACCAACCCGGACACCGGCCTGCTGGCTTTGGCGCGGCCGGACACGAAAGGACGATGATGTCGACAACGACCACCCCCCTGGCGCCGCCCAGCGTCGTCGCCGCCGCCGCCATCGACGCGGTGAAGATCTACGGCAAGGGTGAGAATGAGGTGCGGGCCCTCGACGGCGTGACGGTGCAATTCCCGAAGGGGGTGTACTCCGCCATCATGGGCCCGTCGGGCTCGGGGAAGTCGACCCTCATGCACTGCGTGGCCGGCCTCGACACCCTCACGTCCGGACGGGTCCTCATCGGCGACGTCGACCTGTCGACGTTGAACGAGCGCCAGCTCACGCAGCTGCGCCGCGACAAGGTCGGCTTCATCTTCCAGGCCTACAACCTCGTGCCGACGCTCAACGCCCTCGAGAACATCACGCTCCCGCTGGATCTGGCCGGGCGCAAGCCCGACCGGGCGTGGCTCGACAACGTCATCGACACCGTGGGCTTGCGCTCCCGGCTCAAGCACCGGCCGTCGGAGCTGTCGGGCGGCCAGCAGCAGCGCGTGGCCGTGGCACGCGCCCTGGGCAGCCGGCCCGAGATCATCTTCGCCGACGAGCCGACGGGAAACCTCGACAGCCGGGCCGGTAGCGAGATCCTCGAGTTCATGCGGCGCGCCGTCCGCCAGCTCGGCCAGACGATCGTGATGGTCACCCACGACC
>JBKOXV010000281.1:0-9185 GCA_046725105.1 bacterium
ACGCGGGCCCGGAGCGTCTCGTCGAGAGGCAATTGTCCCGCCCACCAGATCATCTGCTCGACGAGCTCCAGGAAACGTCGCCGGCTGACCAGCAGGTGGCACCACGTGAACTCGAGCATCGATTCGAAGTCGGCCGTCGCCGTGCTGGTGGGGATGGCGGCGATCGTGCGCAGCGTGGTCGCCTCCCTGCCGCTGTCGTACAGGTTGGCGTGCTCGGCAGCGAGGAGTCGGAGAGCGTCGCGCTGGTGGCCGGCGGCGAGGAAGTGGTCCAAGGCCAGTGGGACCTCCTCGGTCGCCGCGAACCAGCGCGCGGCGCGAAGGTGTTGTTCGGCCAGTCGGTGCGGCGACCGTGAGCCCAGTTCGTCCATCAGGATCACGCGCACCAACGAGTGCATCGCAAACCAGCCGACCGGGCCGAGGCGGGCCACGAACAAGCCGCGCTCCTCAGCGAGCGCAAGGAGGTCATCAACATCGGACCGCTCGGTGAGGGCATAGGCGAGGCTCGAGTTGATTCGCTCCACCACGGCGAGGTCCAGCAAGGCCTCGACCAACGCCGGCGCTTCGGCGGCGAGCACCTCGTGCAGCACGTAGTCGCGGACCAAGCCGGTGTCGTCGATGCGCGGCACCGCGACCGCGTCCTGGGCGCGCACGGCCCGCGCCGCCAACGCCGTCAGTTGCAGGCTGGCGGCCCAACCGTCGGCACGTTCGGCGGCGGCGGCAATGGCGTCCTCGGACATGGACGGTGCCAGCCAGGTGAGCAGCTCCCGTGCCTCGGTCGACGAGAATTTCAGCTCGGAGAAGCGGACCTCGCCCACTCCGCCCCGCGCCCGCAGACGATCGAGCGGCAGCTTCGGTGTCCGGCGCGACGCGAGGACCAGATGAAGCCAGGACGGTACGTGCTGAACGAACGTGGCCAGCGACGTCGCGACGAGGTCGTCGTCGTCGACGAGATGGACATCGTCGATGACAAAGAGGGCCGGCGGCCGATCATCGTCCTGCAGCTCGACCAAGAGCTGGCCGACGGCACGGGCCACGGCACCCGGTCGGCGGAGCAGCACCAACGCTCGGTCACCGCAGCCTGGCTTCAGCGTCTCCAGCGCGGCAATCACGCCCGACCAGAGCTGGGCGCCATCCCGATCGCGCTCGTCCAACGACAACCAGGCGAGCGGTACGACCGACTCGGCGGCCCAGCCGGCCAGTAGCGACGTCTTTCCGGCGCCGGCCGGCGCCACCACCACCGACAGCGGCTCGTCGGCAACCTCGTCCAGCAGTCGGAGCAAGCGGGGTCGACGTACGTAGTGGGGGCCGACGACGGGCGGCCGCAGCTTGGCCCGGAGCAGCGGTGTCGCCGGAGGCCGGCGTGTCGGCGCGGCGGCTCGACGTCTCCCCATTTCGATCCCCCGTTGCCCGTTGCAGAGCTGTTCGCAGCGTAGGCTCTGAACGTCCCCCAAACCACCCCCCAACGGGTGGTGTGCGTGGGGTCCGGCACAAGGTGTGATGTCTGCAGTCGAGGTCGGACTGGGAATGGGCCGCGGATCACCGCGGTGCAATCCGAACAACACCTTGGAGGCAGACGTGTTAGTGGCCGACGAGTTCGGCACCGGGCAGGTCTTCTGGTCGATGCTCTGGTTCTTCGTGTTCTTCATCTGGATCTGGCTGCTGATCGTCGTGTTCGGTGACATCTTCCGCAGCCCCGACCTGTCCGGATGGGGCAAGGCGCTCTGGTCGCTCTTCATCATCTTCGTGCCGTATCTCGGGGTCTTCGTGTACCTGATCGCCCGGGGAGGGAAGATGCAGGAGCACACCATCCAGCGGGCACAGCAACAGGACGCGGCCATGCGCCAGTACGTCCAAAGCGTCACGTCCAGCAGTGGCGGCGGGGCGGCCGACGAGATTGCCCGCCTCGCGCAGCTTCGTGACCAGGGTGTTCTCAACGAGGCCGAGTTCCAGCAGGCCAAGGCCAAGGCGCTCGGCTGATCGTGGCGAAGATGGAGCGCAAGGAGTACGAGACCGAGCTGCGGCCGCTTCACGCGCACCTGGTCGCCATGCAAGAGTGGGTCAAGTCGTCCGGAGCGAAGATCTGCGTCGTCTTCGAAGGACGCGACAGCGCCGGCAAGGGCGGCTCGATCAAAGCGATCACGGATCGCGTGAGCCCTCGGGTCTTTCGCGTCGTCGCGTTACCCACGCCGACCGAGCGTGAAAAGTCGCAGATGTACATCCAGCGCTACATCCCGCATCTGCCGGCCGCGGGCGAGGTCGTCATCTTCGACCGGAGTTGGTACAACCGGGCCGGGGTCGAGCGCGTCATGGGCTTCTGCACCGACGAGCAAGCCAAGCGGTTCCTCTACATGGTCCCGGAGGTCGAGCGGGCCATGGTCGACTCTGGCATCTTGCTCTTCAAGTACTGGCTCGAGGTCGGCGAAGAGGAGCAGACGAAACGACTGCAGAGTCGCATCGACGACCCGCGCAAGATCTGGAAGTTGTCGGACATGGACCTCAAGTCGTACAGCCGGTGGTACGACTACGCACGCGCTCGCGATGACATGCTCGCGGCCACCGACACCGAATGGGCGCCGTGGTATCTCGTTCGTACCGACGACAAGCGGCGGGGCCGGCTGAACCTCATCACCCACCTCCTCAGCCACGTGCCGTACGAACCGCTGGAACGGAAGGACATCACCCTGCCCGAGCGGCAGGAGCCGGGCGGCTACGAGGAGCCGAATCTCCCACGTCGATACATCCCGACACCGTTCTGAGGCCTCCCTGCGGACAGGCGACGACGGCCGCTACTTGACATAGGCGTCCTGGAACATCACGGTGGCCTCGCGGGTGAACACGAGCCCGTGGACGTTGGGCTTGGACCCGACATACCACTCAGAGGCGTAGAGCATCTCGGACGGCACGGTTTCGTTCCAGATCTTCTGGATCTCGGCCATGGCCGCCTTGCTCTGCTCGACCGAGTTCGCCCGGTAGAGGGCGGCGATGGCCGTGTCCATCTGGGGGTTCTTGTACCCCGCCCGGTTGCGAACGCTGTCGCTAAGGAACTGGTTCATGCCGCGGAACGGCCCCTCGTCGAAGATCGACGCCGCGCCGCACCCGATGTCGTAGTTCCCCTCCAGCAAGATCTTCTGGTTGGCCTGGCCCGGCGGCAGGAGCTCGACCTCGACGTCGAACCCGACCGCCTCGAGCTGGGCCTCGAGCGTGATGCTCTGCTCGGTGGCGGTCGGCGTGTTGCCGCACGTCAGGCGGATCTTGCCGTCGAACCCCTCGGCCTTGGCCGCATCGACAAGCTGCTTGGCCTTGGCCGCGTCGTAGGCCGGACCCGCCACGCCGGGGTAGATGAGCTGCTCCTTGTCCGTAAGCGCCGACGACGGCCGGCCCGTCCCCTGATATACGCGCTCGTTGATGACGTCGACGTCGATGGCGGCGGCGATGGCCTGGCGGAGCCGGACGTCGGCCAGGACCGGAGCCGCCCCTCGGCCGCTGTTGAGAAGCAGTCCGTTGCCGCCGTTCAGCGCCGAGTACGCCTGCACCTTGTCGGCCCTGGCGGCGGCGACGGTGGGGGGCTCGAGCGTGAAGAAAGCCTGCAGCTCGCCGGCCTTGAACGCGTCGTACGTGGCGACGCCGCCTGGAACCCACACGAAGCGCAGCGTCTGGATGCACACCGGCCCGCCCCAGTAGTCCGACTTGGCCTTGAGCACGATTTCCTCGTTGGCGGCGTAGCGCTCGACCTCGTAGGGGCCGACGCCGGCGCCGACCGGGTTGGTGGCGAACGCCTGACCCTGGGCCGCGACGACGTTCGGGTTGACCACCATGCCGCCCTCGGCAGCGAGGAAGTACGGGAACCCGCCCCACGGCCGCTTGAGCGTGAACGTGATCGTCTGGGGGTCGACGACCTGCATCGACGCCACCTCTTGGGCCATGCCAGAGGCCGCCACCGTGGCCTTGGCCAGGCGGTCGACGCTGAACTGGATGGCGTCGGCGGTGAGGGGATCGCCGTTGCCGAACTTGATACCGGCCGGGATCTTCAAGGTCCACTGCGTGAAGTCGGCGTTGGGCGTGAGCGACTGAGCCACGTGGGGCTCGAATTTGCCGGTCTCGGGGATGTATCGCATCAACGTGTCGTAGATGGCGGTGTTCTCCGTGGCCCCGGCCACGCCGGTACCGAGCATCACGATGGGATCGAGCCCGCGTGCGAGCTCGGCGCCCATGCCCATGGTGAGGGAACCGCCCGCCTTGTCGGCCGTGCAGACGTCGGCCGTCGTGGTCGACGTGGTGGGGGCGGCGGCCGTCGTGGCCGTCCCGGCGGCCGACGTCGCCGTCCCGGCCGCCGACGTCGCCGCGCTCGTGGCCGCCGTCGTCGTGCCGGTGACACCGTCGTCAGCGTTGTCTCCGCCGCAGGCAGCTGCCAGGAGGGCGAGCCCCACGGCAGCCGCGGTCCAGCGCATGGTGTGTCGCATACGTGTTCCCCCTATCAGGACAGGACATGTGCTCGTCTGTCCGGCCAAGATCCCTGACATCAGTGTCTCGCGGCGGCGAGCCGCCGTCAATCCTCCGGCGTCCACGGCCGCGCCGACACCCCCGAACCGTCTACTGTCCGATCCAGACCGAGATCGAGGAGGACCGGGCATGGCCGTCGATACGTTCATGGCCTACGTCGGCGTGTACAACAACGTCGCCGACGCTGAGTCGGACTACGAGTTCGTCAAGGACCTGCACACCGAAGCTGACCTGATCGACGCCTATGACGCCGCCGTCATCGAGCGCAGAGAAGGCGGCAAGGTGAAGATCACCAAGAAGCACGAGACACCGACGCGCGTCGGCGGTGTGCTCGGCGGCGGGATCGGCCTGGCCACCGGGCTGGTCGTCGCCATCTTTCCGTTCGCCGCCATCGGGGGTGGTCTGCTGGCGGCGACGACGGGGGGCGGCGCCATCCTCGGTGCCGTGGCCGGCCACGCCGCCGCCGGCATGAGCCGCAAGGATCTCAAGGAGCTCGGCGAAGAGCTCGACGAGGGTCAGGCCGGGTTGGTCGTAGTGGCGGTGTCCGACATGGGCGCCAAGATCGAGAAGGCGATGAAGAAGGCCGAGAAGGTGGAGGCCAAAGAGCTGAAGGCCGACAACGCCGAGATCGAGAAGGACGCCAAAGAGGCCGAGGACGAAGCCAAGAAGGCGGGCTCCGGCTCATAGCCTCCGGCGCGATCACGAGCGCGCCCGCACCGTTGCCTTACGCGACGGTCAAGTCGTACGTGACGTCGAGGCTGAACAAGGGTTCGACGCGTTCCGTGGGGGCTGCTTCGCAGCCGACGTGACGGTTTCCACCCGAGGGGTGGATTTCCGTCACCTCGGCCGCGGTGAGGCGAGACTGGGCCGATGGCCGAAACTGGCGCCTTCGACGACCTCGTTGCCCGGGTGGAGAAGCTCCGCGAGACCCTCGACGCCCTTCCGCCCGGTCAGCCCGCCACGCTCACCCGCGAGGACCTCCTAGCGCTGGTCGAGGTAGTGGGGCGGATGGCTCGGGGGTTCCAGGTCCTCGAGCGACGCGGCCTGAAGTAGTTCAGCGCATCGGTTGGCCGATGCCGAGGAGGTTGCCCTCGCTGTCCCGGAACCAGGCCGCTCGTTCGCCGATCCCACCCGAGGACGGGTAGTTGCCCTCCACTTCGGCGATCCCGTTCACGGTACGCAGTCCCGGCACGTCAACGTCTTCGAACTCGACGCCACCGGCCCGCAACGCCGACACGACGGCGTCGAGATCGTCCACCTCGAACGCCATCTGCGTGTGCTCGCCCGACGGGCGGCCGGTGGACTGAAAAAGAGCGAACACGCCGCTGGCGCACTCGAACTTCAGGCCGCCCGGCCGCTCCTCGACCGGGACGAGCCCGAGCTTCTCGGCGTAGAAGGCTCGGGCCCGCTCGAGGTCGATGGCGGGAAGGCGGGTGGCGACCCTGGCGTTCTGGAGCATCACGGCCCGTCAGCCGGCTCAGCCGAAGATGGCGTCGAGAGTCTCGGACGAGGGGGCGAAGTAGAAGGAGCCCGAGGCCGGCGTCGAGTAATCGGTGAGGGCGTCGCGTGCCTGACCGTTCATGCCGTAGATGGCTTCCATACGCTCCCGCAGCGGCGCCTGTTCCTTGCAGAAGCCCATGAAGTACAGCCCGACGGTGCCGTCGTGGAAGCCGTACGGCGTGGAGCGGCGAACCATCTCGCCCCGCGTCGGCTTGGTGTCGTCGGCGGTGTCGCCCTGCCGGAGCTCAACGTGGCTCAGGTGCGACGTGGGCACCTGCTTGGCCAGCCTCGTGGAGTCGGGCTTGCTGCGCCCGAACAGGTTCTCTTGGTCGTCGAGGGAAAGGCTGTTGAAGTAGCCCAGGTCGTGCACCCACCGCTGGGCGATGCAGAACGAGCCGCCCGCTCCCGGCTTGCCGTCGGGCACGATGGCCTTCTCGTGCTGGTGCTCGGGCTCGGGGTTGCCGGTGCCGTCGATGAACCCGGTCAGGTCGAGGCTGTTGCGGTAGATGAACGTGGGGGTCTCACGGGCGACGTTCATGTGGCCGGCGACGGCCGTGCGGAAGTTGAACTGGGTCTCCCAGCAGAGGTCCTTGTCGGCCGAGTGGATCCACAGAAGCAGCTCCTCCTGCGTGGCCTTGGCGACCTTGCCATCGGGGGACTCATAGCCCGGGTAGGGCTGGAAGTCCTCGGGCACGTCGTCGGTGAGGTCGGCCAGGAGGGTGGGCCCGACCAGGATGCACACGTTGAGCGGGGTCATCACGCCGACGTCGGCGCCGGCGGTGCGGGCCTTCTTCAGGGCGTTCCTGATGACGCCCAGGTCGGCGCCCTCGGTGCGGCTGAAGTGGGTGTACCACTGGTACTTGGTGAGATCGGTGAGGATCGCGTGCTGGGGGTTTGCCATAGCGCCTTTCCTAGCGCGTCCCCGCCGCCCGATACCACCGCCGGGGTCACCCGAGGGGACGCAGGACAGCGACGACCTTCGTCCAGTCGATGTTGCCGACGCCGACACCGCCGTTTCCGGTGTGGAGCATGGTCTTCGGCGACAGATAGAGCCCGGCGTGGTCGGTTCGGTTGTTGATGCCGTCGCCGGCGCCGGAGTAGTTGAACAGCACGATGTCACCGACCCGGGCGGTGGCCGGATCGACCTTGGGCAGGTGGTCCAGCATGGCGTCCGTCCAGCCCGCCTGGAGCTTCACCAGGTCCACGCCGGCGCGGAGCCAGGCGGCGGTGACGAAGCCCGAGCAGTCGTACACGAAGATGCCGGCCGGATAAGTGTGGGTGTCGCCGTGCATGTCGACCCGCGTACAGGGGTTCGACCCGTCGTCGCATGCCCACGGCTTGCCGTAGCGAGAGTCGCCGAAGCGGTACGGATTGATGGCGGCGTAGGGCGCCCCCACCTGGGTGTAGCCCCACTGCACGGCCGCCTGGCCGGGCGTGGCGGTAGCCCCGTCCGAGGAAAAGCTGCCGTTGAGGTCGATGACGACGTGGGTGGCCACGGAGGCGAACACGCAGACGGTGCCGATCGGGCTGCCGGCGACGACGGCGGCGTTGGCGACGGTCTGGCCGGCGCTGAAGTTGAGGTTGGACACCCCCGGCCGCGTCGACCCGCACGGGTAGGCCGTCAGGTATCCGCTGGCGCGCGGACTGGTGACGGTGAGGTTGAGCGCGGCGGCGCCCGACAGCACCAACGTCAGCTCCTCGCCGGCGCCGAGGGCGGCGGCCGCCGTCCGGGTGTCCGCCACGCGCCGGGGAGCCTGGGCGGCGAAGCCGGCCTTCCCCGCCGGCCCGAACCAGGCGTTCAGGTCGACGACGACATGGCTGGCGGCCGAGCTGAACACGCACACCGTGCCGTCCGAGGCGAGCCCGACGATGACGGCGTCGGCGACGGTCTCACCGGTGGCGTAGTTGACGTTCGACGCCACCGGTAGCGGAGAGTCGCACGGGTAGACGGTGAGAAAACCGGCGCCGTCCGGCTCGGTGGCCGTGACATTGAGAGCCACGGCATGGGCGCCCGATCCCGGCGCGGGGTTCAAGGTCAGGACCTGGCCGGCGCCGACCTTCTGGCCGCCGGCACGGGTGTCGGCGATCCGGGCCGGGGCCACGTTCACGAGGCGGTCGTCTCCGGTGCCGTACCACGCCGTCACGTCGACGAGGAGGTGCGTGCCGACCGAGACGTACAGACAGATGTCGCCGGCGGCGCCGAGGGCCACGGTGGCGAGGTTCGGCGTCGCTCGCCCGGGGACGACGTTCACGTTCGACGCCAGCGGCTGCGTCGTGCCACACGGGTATGCCGTCACGTAGCCGGCGCCGTCCGCGCCGGTGGCAGTGATGGTGACGACGACGGCCTGGGCCCCGGTCGGCACGCCGGCCGCTCCGACGACCGCGACGTCCACGACGGCGCCCGCCGCCGGCTTGACCCCTGAGCGCGTGTCGAGCAGGCGCACCGGCGTGACGGCGTGCAGGGCACCGGCGTCGGCCATGGCGGCGAGATCGGACCGGACGGCGGCCGCCGCTTGCGTTCCAACCGTCGGCGCGACGAGCGCGCACCATCCAGCGACGCTCCCCGCCACCATGGCCAGTGCCTGGCCCCGCCTCCGCAGCCGCACGAGCGGGTCACTGTAGGAGATCCTCCGAGCACCGCGAGCAGTGAGAGCCCTGAATGGTCGATATGCGTCAGCTGGGCGTGGTCAACGTGGGGGCCACGTACGGCCGCACCGTGACCTCCGCCTTCCGCAGCAGGGCCAGGACCCGGTTCTCCCGGCCGTAGCCGAGGGGGTAGAAGAAGAACTGGTCGAGCGGGTACCAGACGCCGATCCACGCCAGGACGAAGCCGAAGTGGTCGGTGACGAGCCGCCGCACCTCGTCGTCCGGGTCGATCTGGGTGGCCCAGACCATGACGAGCAGCCCGAGGATGGCGATCGGCAGCCCGACCCGCCACGCCGACAGCCCGTCGAACCGGACCGCCCGCCGCTCGCGCTGGTTGTACTGGATCCGGTGGTCGCAGTAACGCTGGAGGGTCCGCGTGACACGGTCGGCTTGGCCCTCCTCGATCTGGTTCGGCGGCAGCGAGATCTCCAGCCGGACGGGCCGGCGTGAACGCCGGCTGCGCAGGGTGCTGATGCAGAGGTCGATGCCGGTGACGAAGTTGCGGTACTCGGAGAACAGGTCGGTCTGGGGCTGTCTCT
>JBKOXV010000026.1:0-16147 GCA_046725105.1 bacterium
CCACCCTGGAAGACCGGGGCGTGCCGGTCGGGCTCGCCGTCAACGCCAACCTGGCGTGCGTCACACCCATGATGGTGCACCACGACGAAAGCGAAGCGATCCGGCGCGGCATCGAGGGCGCCAACTTCTTCGGCTACAGCCTCGGGCACTTCTACGTGTTCGGGGTGCACGAGCCCGGTCGCACGAACGTGTGGGAGGAGTACCTCGAGCGCCGGTCCGCAGTCGGCTACGACCCCGAGGCCGCCGCCCGCGCCCTCGAGGAGGAACGGCTCGGCGCCAAGCTGGCGTCAGGCGACACCACGGGACTGCGCGGCGCCATCGGCTCCCCGGACCAGGTACGCGAGTACCTCCGCCGGTACGAGGAGGCCGGCGTCGACCAGGTCATCTTCGTCCTCCAGGCCGGCCGCAACCGCCACGAGCACATCATGGAATCGATCGAGTTGTTCGGCCGGGAGATCCTGCCGGAGTTCCTCGAGCGCGACGAGAAGCACGCCCTCGAGAAGGCCGAGCGCCTCGAGCCGGTGATCGACAAGGTGATGGCCCGCCGTCCCGTGGTCGAGCGTTCCGCCGACGGCTACCGCATCACCGCCATCATCAAGAAGATGGCCGACGACATGGGCGACGCCAAGCTCCAGGACGCCATCGCCCGCTTCGAAGAGGACCGGGCCGCCGGCCGGCGCGACGCCTTCCTCGGCAGCGAGTGAGCGGCTACCCGGACGGGCCGGCGGGCGCCGTCCCGGGCGTCGCGCCGGCCGTCGTGGCGGTGGTGGCGGCGGCGGTCGTGGGCGGCGCCGTCGTCGTGGGCACCGTGGTGGGCGCGGCAGTGGTGGCCGGCTGAGCCGTCGTCGTGCTCTGGGCCGTCGTGGTTGTCTTGGGCACCGTCGTCGACGTCGTGGACGTGCTCGACGTCGTCGTGGTGGCGTTCGGGTCCTTCGAGTTGAACGGAGGCGGCTGGGCGCCGTAGGCCTCCGGGTCCTTCCTGCCGTCGAAGACGAACACGTCGTCACCGCGCTTCACGAGTGTCGGGAAGTACTTGGCGATGTGCATGGGGATGCGGACGCAGGAGTGCGACGCCGGGTAGAGCGGCACGTTGTACGCGCCGTGCACGGCCACGCCGTAGTTGAAGTAGACGGGATTGAACATCTCGCCGAGGACGCTCTCGTCCCAGCCCTCGACCCGGCGGCCGAACTTGTACCTGCCCCCCGGGGTGATGGCCACGCTGCAGTAGCCCTTCTCGCACCACTCCTTGCCCGTACCGGTGGAGATGTGGGTGATCAGGCGGGGTTTGTCGGCATCGAACACGATCGCGGTCTGGGACGGCAAGTAGATCTCCATGTGGGTCGACGAGGAGTCGGGCCGCAGCGGCCGGATAGTGGTGGAGTCCTGCATCCGGTCCCACAGCTCCGGCGTGACCCGCCCGGTGACGTCCTTGCCGGTGAGCCCCACCACGAGCTTCTGGTAGGCCCAGACGGCAGACTGGGTGGCCGGCCCGAACTGACCGTCGACGGGGCCCGGATCGAAGGCCAGGTCGGCGAGACGCTGTTGCAGGCGCGTGACGTCGTCGCCCGACGAGCCGGTGGCGAGCACGCCGTTGAGAGGAACCTTGGCGACCGACGAGGGGGCGGCCACGCTGCTGACGACGGCCCGGTCGGCGGCGGGCAGCCCGGACGTGGGCGTCGCGCCAGGATCGGCGCCCGAGGCGCCGTCGCCCTGCTTGGCGGCCACGGCCGCGCCCATGGCTGCGACCACCACGAGGGCCGCAGCGGCAAGCGGGATCCACCGCTTCACCGTCATCCTGATCCGACTCCTACCGCATCCACGACGCGCCCGGCGGGGAAACCGGGCGCGGCCCCGAACCTACCAAGGACTCGCGGCGCCGCCGGAGGTTGAAACGTCACGCGATCAGCGGCCGGGCAGGGCGCGCAGCTCACGCCGCAGACTGAACATCTCGCGCAGGATCTTGACGATGACGGTGGGCGACGACAGGGTCGAGACGCCCCGGGTGCGGGGGAAGTAGTCCACGCCGAACTGGACCACCTTGCCGCCGTAGCCGATGGTGCGGATCACCAGCTCGGCATCGATGAACGATCCTTCGCTCTCCAGCGTGATCCGGTCGAGAGCGCGGCGCTGGCACAGCTTGAAGGCGAAGTTGATGTCCCGGATCCGCACGCCGAACAAGACCCGCACCAGGCCGTTGTAGATCGCGGAGTAGAGGACCCGTACGTAGCCCTCACCGGTGCGGTCGAACCGGTAGGCCGACACGATGTCAGCGTCGTAGTGGCGCATGAGACGGCACGCCTTCTGCAGCTCGTCCATGTCGAAGGGCAAGTCGGCGTCGGTGTAGAGCACGAGATCGCCCTTGGCCTCGGCGAAGCCGGTCTTCAGCGATCCGCCCAGCTTGCGGTTGCGAGGATGGTGGACCACCCGGACTCGGGCGTCCCGGGCGGCGATGTCGTCGGCGATGGCGCCGGTGGTGTCGGTGGAGGCGTCGTCGATGACCAGGAGCTCGTAGTCGTCGATCTCTCCCGCCTCGATCAGGGACAGGCAGGCCTCTCGAGCGGCCTCGAGGGCCCGCTCGATGTAGTCCTCCTCGTTCCACATCGGGAAGAAAACCGTCAGCAACGAGGCGTGCGCCGTGGGCGGCCGCGACTCCATCGGCCGAGCAGGGTACCGGCCGAGGGCCCCGCGCGAGCAGGCGGACGGCACACAGCGTCGCGGCCCGACCGCCTGGACCGGTCACGGCGTACAGTCTGGCCGTGCGGAGCCGAACCGGCCCTCTTCCCGTCACCGACGCTGACGTCGTGCGGGCTGCCGCCGCGCTCGGATCCGACATTGTGCGCACCCCGACCATGCGTTCGGACACGCTGTCGGCCATCACGGGCGCCAACGTGTGGCTGAAGTTCGAAAACCTCCAGTACACGGCCTCGTTCAAGGACCGAGGCGCCCTGTATCGGCTCCTGCAGCTCACCCCGGCCGAACGCCAGCGGGGCGTCGTGGCCGTGTCGGCCGGCAACCACGCCCAAGGCGTCGCCTACCACGCCACTCGCCTCGGCATACCGGCCACCATCGTGATGCCGCGCTCGACACCCAACGTGAAGGTGGCCAGCACCGAGGCCCTCGGCGCCCGCATCGTGCTCGACGGCGACGACCTGGCCGCCGCCCACAACGAAGCGGAGGCCCTGGCCGAGCGACACGGACTGGTGTGGGTGCCGCCGTTCGAGGACGTCTACGTGATCGCCGGCCAAGGCACGGTGGGGCTGGAGCTGTTCGCCGACGTGCCCGGTCTCGATGTCGTGGTGGTGCCCGTCGGCGGTGGCGGGCTCCTCAGCGGCATCGCCGTCGTGGCCGCCGAGCGGGCGCCCCATGTCGAGCTGATCGGCGTGGAGACCGAGCTCTATCCCTCCATGATCAACGCCCTCCACGGCGGTGGCGAGGTGCCGGGCGGCGCCACCATCGCCGAGGGCATCGCCGTCTCCCGCGCCGGCCGGATCACGACTGAGATCGTCGGCGCCCTCGTCGACGACGTCGTCGCCGTGCCCGAGGCCACCATCGAGCAGGCCGTCAACCTGCTGCTCGAGATCGAGAAGACCGTGGCCGAGGGGGCCGGTGCCGCCGGGCTCGCCGCCGTGCTGGCCACGCCGGAGCGCTTCAAGGACCGCAACGTCGCGCTCATCGTCACGGGCGGCAACATCGACCCGCGCCTGCTGGCCTCCGTCATCATGCGCGGCTTGGTGCGCTCCGGCCGGCTCAGCCGCTTGTCGGTCGGCGTCACCGATGCGCCCGGTTCACTCAGCCGGGTGACGTCCATCGTCGCCGAATTGCGCGGGAACATCGTCGAGGTGGCCCACCAGCGCCTGTTCTCCGACCTCTCCGTAAAGAACACGATGCTCGAGCTCGCCATCGAAACGCGCGACCGCGAGCACGCTGACCGGATCGTGGAGGCCCTCGAAGCGGCGGGTTACCCGGTCCGCCGGGGCGAACCGACCTGATGGTCGCGCCCTCGGCCGACGCCTTGCTCGCCCTGCTCGACCGGGCCGTCGACGTGATCGCCGTCGTCGACCGCGAGGGCCGCATCCTGTACGTCAACTCGACGGTGTCGGCGGTGCTGGCGTGGCCGCGGGAGGAGCTGATCGGCACCCGGGCCCTCGACCTCATCCATCCCGACGACTTCGACGTGGCGGCGGCCGCCCTCGCCACCGAGCTGGCCGGCGGGCCCGTCTCGCCCGTAGAGGTACGGGTCCGGCACCGGGCCGGCCACTTCCTCTGGTTCGAGGTGCTGGCCAACGGATGGCTCGAAGAGCCCGGGGTCGCCGGCCTGGTGCTGAACCTGCGGGAATCCACCGGTCGCCACGAGCTGGCGGTGGTGGCCGCCCAGCGCGCCGCGTTGGACGGCCTGGTGTCCGAGGTGTCGCGCCGGGCCCTCGACGCCACCCTGGCCGACATCACCAAGGCCCTGCCGATCATCCTCGCCGAGCTCGGCACGCTGTTGGAGGCGGGACACGCCCACGTGGTGCTGTTCGACACCAACCGCGACGTGGCGGCTGATACGGCGTGCTGGACCGCTGACGAGGCCGACGGTCACGTGCCCGGGGCCATCCGGTCGCTGAGCGACCTGGCGATCGTGCTCGACCACCTTTCCGCCGGCCAGCCGCTGGTCGAGGCCGACCTGGGCCGGGATCCTCCGGAATGGGCGCACGAGTGGTACGGCGACGCGCATCCGAGCGGCGCCTGTGTGCTGTGCCCGAAGGTGGTGGGGGGCCGGCTCCTCGGCGTGCTCGCCATCGAGGATCCCGAGCCTCGAGAGTGGCTCCACGACGAGGTCATCGCCGTCCGCTCGGTGGCCGAGGCCCTGGCCGTCGCCCTCGTACGCGACCTCGACCGGCGGGCCCTGGTGGCCAGCGAGGAGCAGTTCCGCCTCATCGCCGAGAACGCCAGCGACGTGATCACGCTGCTCGACGAAACGGGCCAGTGCCGATACGTGTCGTCGTCATCCCAATCCGTCCTCGGCATCGAGCCGGCCGCCCTCGACGGCACCAACCTGTTCGATCACGTCCACGAGGACGACCGGGCCGCCGCCCGCGAGCGTCTGGCCGCCTTCGCCGCCAGCGACGAAGACCTGACTGCCATCAACTACCGGTGGCGGCGGCCCACCGGGGAGATCGTGTGGATCGAGAACGTCGTCCGGGCCGTGCGCGACCCCGAGACCGGCGCCCTGGCCGGCCTCGAGGGATCGGCCCGGGACGTGACGGCCCGGAAGGCCCGAGAGGACGAGCTCTCGCATCGCGCCCTCCACGACCCGCTCACAGGTGTGGCCAATCGCACGCTGTTCGTCGAGCGGCTGGCCGGCGCCCTCGGCAACCGGCGCCAGAGCGGCCAGCCTCTCGCTGTCCTGGCCATCGACCTCGACGGCTTCAAGGAGCTCAACGACGCCTACGGGCACCTCGAGGGTGACCGGGCGCTCGTCACCGTGGCCCACCGCTTGACGTCGGCGGTGCGCCAGTCCGACACGGTGGGTCGTTTCGGCGGCGACGAGTTCCTCGTGCTGTGCCTCGACACCACCGCCGACGACGCCGTCGCCCTGGCCCGAAGGCTGGTCGCCTCGGTGGCCGAGCCGCTCACTATCGACGGGGGCACCACCACCATCGGTGCCAGCGTCGGCGTGGCACCGGCCGACCGCGGCTACCCCACCATCGACCATCTCCTGGGAGCCGCTGACCAGGCCATGTACGAGGCCAAGCGGGCGGGCAAGCGCGGTGTGCGGCTCCGACGACCCGGGTAGCGTCGATCGGGACATGACCGTCCCGAACGTCCCCGAGCTCCGCGAGCCGTTGCCGCCGCCCCAGGAGGTCGTGCCCTACACGGCCGAGGTGCCCACCGTCGCCCGCCGCCGGGTCCTGACGCAGGGGTGGCGGTGGGTGCTGGCGTGCGGCTGGGGCACCGTGATGGCGGGGATCGGCGTCGTGGCCAACACCGGCTTCATCCTGGGCGACGCGCCGTTCTGGACGGGCAACGGCCTGGCCGTGCTGCCGTTCGTGCTGCCGGCGCTGGTGCTGGTGGCGTTGGCGGGCGACTGGCGCTACACGATCCCGCTGTCGTTCCTCGCCGTGGCTTCCACCGCCGTCATCGGGCTGATCGACCTCTTCCACTCTCGCCCGATGGGCCTCGGCGAGCTCCTCTTCGCCGTCGTCGCCCTCCTCGTCACCTTCGCCGCCATGGCCGGTCTCGTCCCCCACCCCACCGGTTCTGACGACGATTAGGGCGCGACACGCGCCCCTAGCGACGCGAAACGGCTGAGTTCACCATGGCGGCGCCGACGGTGGTGTTGGTGACCTCGTCGACGAGCAGGAGGCTGCCGGTGGCGCGGGAGGCGGCGTAGGGGTCGACGGCCAGGGCCGTGGCGGTGGCGAGCCGGATGGTGCCCAGGTCGTTCAAGTCGAGTGACGCCGGCGCCGCCTCCCGGCCGAGGTGCACGACGTCGAGCCGGTCGACCAGCTCGGTCACCATGGCCCGCGCCACCCTGGTGGTGTGCTGCACGAGGAGACGATCGCCGGCCGTCAGTGGCCGCTCGGCGAACCAGCACACGGTGGCCTCGAGGTCCTGGGTGACGGTGGGAGCGGGCTCGGCGGCGATGAGATCGCCGCGGCCCACGTCGAGATCGTCGGCCAGCGTCACCGACACGGCCGCCCACGGTGCCGCCTCGTCGAGCGGGCCGTCATGGGTCTCGATGGCGACGACGCGGGTGCGCTCACCCGCCGGCAGCACGACGACCTCGTCGCCGGGACGCAGCACGCCGGCCACCACCGGGCCGGCGTAGCGGCGGGTGCCGTCGTGGCGGACCACCCACTGCACCGGCAGCCGGGCGCCGACGGCGGCCCCGGCCGGAGCGGCGATCTCGACCGACTCGAGGTGCTCGAGCAGCGTGGGCCCGCTGTACCAGCCGATCTCGATGGACCGGTCGACCACGTTGTCGCCCTGCAACGCCGAGATTGGGATCGGGATGACGGCGGGGATGCCGACGGCGTCGGCGAGGACGGCGAACTCCTCCGCCACGGCGTCGAAGGCGTCCTCCGACCAGTCGACGAGATCCATCTTGTTGACGGCCAGCACGACGTGGCGGACGCCGAGGAGGCCGGTGACGCAGGCGTGCCGGCGGGTCTGCTCGACCAGCCCGGCCCGGGCGTCGACGAGGATCACGGCGACGTCGGCGGTGGAGGCAGCCGTCACCATGTTGCGGGTGTAGCGGGCGTGCCCGGGCGCGTCGGCAATAACGAACGAACGCCGCGGCGTGGCGAAGTACCGGTGGGCGACGTCGATGGTGATGCCCTGCTCGCGCTCGGCTCGCAGGCCGTCGGTGACGAGGGCGAGGTCGAGGCCCTCGCCGCCGCGGCGGGCGGTCGTGAGCGCCAGGGCGTCGAGCTGGTCGTCGAACAGGGCCTTGGTGTCGTGCAGCAGGCGGCCGATCAGGGTGCTCTTGCCGTCGTCGACCGACCCGGCCGTGGTGAAGCGGAGGAGATCGGGCACCTAGAAGTAGCCCTCCCGCTTGCGGTCCTCCATGGCCGTCTCCGAGAAGCGGTCGTCGGCCCGCGTGGCGCCCCGCTCGGTGAGGCGGCTGGCGGCCGTCTCGACGACGACCTCCTCGGGCGTGGCGGCCGTCGAGGCCACCGCTCCCGTGCACGTCATGTCGCCGACGGTGCGGTAGCGCACCGACGTCACGAAGGGCTGCTCACCCGGACCGGCCGGCGTCCACGGCCCGGTGGCGACGAGCATGCGATCGCGCTCGACCACCTCGCGCTGGTGGGCGTAGTACAGCGACGGCAGCTCGACGCCGTCGGCGGCGACATACCGCCACACGTCGAGCTCGGTCCAGTCCGAGATCGGGAAGGCGCGCACGTGCTCGCCGGTGCGGACCCGACCGTTGTAGAGACGCCACAGCTCGGGTCGCTGGTGGCGCGGTTCCCACTGGCCGAAGGCGTCGCGGAACGACAGCACCCGCTCCTTGGCGCGGGCCTTGTCCTCGTCACGGCGGGCCCCGCCGACGAGACAGTCGAGGCGGTGCTCGGCGATGGCGTCGAGCAGCGTGGTGGTCTGGAGGCGGTTGCGTGATCCGAAGGCGCCGGGGTCGGCGACGCGACCGGCGTCGATCGACGCCTGCACCGACGCGACCAGCAGCCGTTCACCGAGCTCGGCCACCCGCCGATCCCGGAACTCGATCACCTCGGGGAAGTTGTGCCCGGTGTCGACGTGCAGGACCGGGAACGGGAAGCGGCCCGGACGGAACGCCTTCTCGGCCAGGCGCAGCAGGACGCACGAGTCCTTGCCCCCGCTGAACAGCAGGGCGGGGCGCTCGAAGGTGGCGGCCACCTCGCGCATGATGTACACCCCGTGGTCCTCGAGGTCGGCGAGGTGGCGCGTCAGGTGCTGGCGGGCGGTGGTCAACATGGGGGAGCGCCTTTCAGAGGTGCAGACCGCATTCGGTCTTGGCGGTGCCGGCCCAGCGGCCGGCGCGAGCGTCGTCGCCCGGAGCCACCGCTCGCGTGCACGGCCAGCAGCCGATGGACGGGTAGCCGCGGGCGACGAGGGGGTTCACCGGGACGTCGTGGAGCTGGATGTAGAGGGCCACGTCGTCGTCGGACCACGTGGCAATGGGGTTCACCTTCACCAGCCCACGGCGGTCGCGCGCCACGATCGGCGTGCCGGCCCGCTCGGCCGAGTCGGTTCGGCGGAGGCCGGACAGCCACGCCCTCTTGCCGGCCAGCGCCTCGTCGAGAGGCACGACCTTGCGGGCGTGGCAGCAGGCGTCCGTGTCGGTACGCCACAGGTCGTCGAGCCGGCGATCGGGGCGCCGCACCTCGAGACGCACGGGATACCGCTCGCGAACCACGTCGAGCGTGGCCAGCGTCTCGGGGAAGTGGTACTGGGTGTCGAGGAAGATGACCTCGATCCCGGGGACCACGCGGGCAGCCAGGTCGAGCACGACCGCGTCCGTGAGCGACGTCGTGACGCACAAACCGTCGCCGAAGGTGGCGGCGGCCCACCCGACGATCTCCTCGGCCGGCGCCCGTTCGAACGCCGCCGACTGCGCCGCCAGGTCCTCGTCGGTGAGCACCACCGTCACGGCAGCACCTTCACGATCCACTCGACGGCGTCGTCGACGCCGACCTCGTGGGCCGGGATCACGAGCTCCGGCGCGACCGGCGGCTCGTACGGGTCGTCCACGCCGGTGAGCCCGGTCACGGCACCAGCTCGCTGGCGGGCGTAGAGACCCTTCACGTCCCGCTCGGCGCACACGTCGACGGGCGTCGAGACCCACACCTCGACGAAGCCGTCGCCGACGCGCTCCCGGACGGCGTCGCGCGCTGACCGGTAGGGCGACACGACCGGGCAGACGGCCACGACGCCTTGTCGGGCCAGCAGGTCGGCCACGTACCCGATCCGCTTCACGTTCTCGTTGCGATCGGCTCGGCTGTAGCCGAGGTCGGCGCACAGTTCGGCTCGCACGACATCGCCGTCGAGCACCTCGACCCGCCGGCCGTCGGCCGCCAGGCGCGCCGCCACGGCCGCGGCGATGGTGGACTTGCCCGCCGACGGCAGCCCCGTGAGCCACACCACGGCGCCCGTCATGACGGCGCCAACCCCCGCCGCCGCCGGATGCGCCGGTCGATCGTGCCGAACACGAGCGAGTCGATCAGGATGCCGAGGATCAGGACGATCAACATCACCGAGATCAGCCCGGCGCTGTCGGCGAACTGCCGCTCGAACTCGAGCCGGCTGCCGATCGACGGCTTGTTGGCGATGATCACGAGCAGCTCACCGGCCATGAGGCTGCGCCAGGCGAAGGCCCACCCCTGCTTGAGACCGACGAGGAACGACGGCCAGAGCGCCGGTAACACGATGTGGCGGTAGAGCGAGACGCCCTTGGCTCCGAGGACCTGGCCGGCACGGCGCCACAGAGGCGGGATGTGGTCGACGCCCGAGATCACGCCGTTGGCCACGGCCGGGGCGGCGCCGATGACGACGACGAACAAGATGGCGGCCTCGGAGAGCTGGAACAGCAGGATGGCCAGCGGGAACCAGGCGATCGACGGCATGGTCTGGATGCCGGTGATGAGCGACCCGATCGCCGACCGCAGCACCCGGAACCGAGTGACGGCGAGGCCGATCGCCGTGCCGACGAGGATCGCCAGCCCGAACCCCGTGCCGGCCCGGCGCAGCGTGTTGCCGATCGCCTCCCACGTGGCGCCCTGGCCGAGATCGTCGAAGAACCGGCTGAACACTTCGCGGGGCCCAGGTAGCACGTACTCGGGGCGCCACCCCGTCCACACGACGATCTGCCAGGCGCCGACGGCGATGGCGATGGCGGCCAACTTGGGCCACGTCGCCGACCAGGCGCGGGAGGCAAAGGACCGGCGTTCGACCGTCTCGTTCTCGAGGGCATCGAGTCCGGCCAGCTCGGCGTCGAGGTCGTCGGGCTCGGGCTCGGGCTCGGCGGCCTCGAGCAGATGGGCTTCAACGACGGCCATGGCGCGCGACCTCCTGGCGAAGATGGTCGGTGACCTCACGGGCCAGCTCGCTGACGGTGGGTGACTCGATGCGCCGCGGCCGCTCGATGTCGACCGGGAACTCGGCGGCGACGCGGCCCGGACGGCTGGTGAGGAGCACGATTCGATCGGCGAGGCGCGCCGCCTCGCGCACGTTGTGGGTGACGAACACCACCGTCGTTCCGCTGCCTTGCCAGATGCGCTCGACCTCGTCGTGGAGGAGATCGCGCGTCATGGCGTCGAGGGCGCCGAACGGCTCGTCCATCAACAGGACGTCGGCGTCCTGGGCCAGCGCCCGGGCGAGGGCGACCCGCTGGCGCATCCCGCCCGACAGCTCATGGGGGCGCTTGTCGGCGAACCCGGTGAGCTGCACGACGTCGAGCAGCTCGGCCACGCGGGCGGCCCGCTCCCGGGCCGGGCGGCGCCGCAGCCGCAGGGCGAGGTCGACGTTGCGGCTGACGGTGAGCCACGGGAAGAGGGCGGCCTCCTGGAACATGAGGGCGGTGCGTCCGTCGACGCGCACGTCCCCGGACGTCGGGTCGTCGAGCCCGGCCGCCAGGTTCAACAGCGTGCTCTTCCCGCACCCTGACGCGCCGACGAGGCAGACGAACTCGCCGGGCCGGATCGACAGGCTGATCCGATCGAGGGCGAGCACGCCGCCTCGCGTGCTGCCGTAGCGCTTCGAGACGCTGTCGAGGGAGACGGCCCCTCGGAGCTGGGTGGTGAGCACACTCACAGGCCGCTCACATCCGGCTGGCCTCGGGCCTTCAGGACCTGGTTCAGCAGCGTGAGGTCGTAGATGCCGGTGAGGTCGGGCTTCTCGAGCAGCCCGAGATCGACGGCATCCTGCGCCGACTTCGCGAGCGACGAGGCGATCGGGTCGTTGGTGAAGGTGAGGTTCTTCCAGGCGTCGGCCACGACGGCCTCGTTCAGGCGCTTCTGGGTGATCTTCTCGATCTGGTCGTTGGCGGCCTTCTGGGCGTCGGCAGGGTTCTTGTTGACGTAGTCGTTGGCGGCCACCTGGCCGTCGAGCAGCTCCTGCACGGCGTCGGGGTGGTCCTTCAGGAACTCGGTCCGCACCACGAGGTGGGTGGTCACGAACTGGCCGTTGGGCCACAGGTCGGCCTCGTTCACGAGCACCTTGCCGCCGCCTTCCTTCACGAGCCGGGTGGCCCACGGCTCGGGAACCCACGCTCCCTGCACCTGGCCCTGCTTGAAGGCGTCGAGCGTGGCGGCGTTGTCCTGAGGCTTGATGGAGACGTCGCCGCCTCCACTCGTGTCGGCCTTCAGGCCGTTGGCCTTCAGCCACGAGCGGAGGGCCACGTCCTGCGTGTTGCCGAGTTGCGGCGTCGCAAGCGTCTTGCCCTTGAGATCGGCGGGCGCATTGATGTCGGGCGCGACGACGAAGGCGGCGCCGCGGGACGTGGCGCCGGAGACGATCCGCAGCGCCTCGCCTTTCGACTTCACATACCCGTTGATCGCCGGGTTCGGGCCCACGTACGTGGCGTCGATCGAGCTGGCGAACAGGGCCTCGACGGCGTTGGGCCCGGCGTTGAACGTCTGCGTCTGCAGCGTGACGTTCGGGCCGAGCTTGTCGGCGAAGATGCCCTTCTCGACACCGACCAGGGCGGTGGCGTGGGTGATGTTCGGGAAGAATCCGAGGCGGAGCGTGACCTTCTCGCCCGATCCCGTCGCGGCGCCGGCGCTGGTGGCGCTGCCGCCGCTCGAGTTGTCCGACCCACATGCCCCGACGACCACAACGGCGGCGAGCACGATGGGCGCGAGGCGGCGGGTGCGCATGTCAGCTCCAGTCGAAATACGAGTAAGTCGATCAGGTTTTAGAAGAATACCGGCGCAGAGTCAAACGACCCCCCGGGGTTCTGACGAGGATTCGGGCGCGATTCGGGCCCCGATCGTCGTCAGAATCGGCGGTACCACCTACGCTCCGTCGCCGTGGCCGGCCCCAGCATCCGAGTTCACCGCTGGCGGGGCGCCGCCGCTGTGACGTTGGGCACCGGCGACCTCGAGGCGACGTTCCTGCCCGAGCTGGGCATGGTCGGCGCCTCGCTGCGCTGGCAGGATCGGGAGCTGGTCGCCTTCCCGGGCGGGCCTCGGGCGACGGCCCGGGGCAGCACGTGCGGCCTGCCCCTCCTGCATCCGTGGGCCAACCGGTTGGCGTCACGCCGGTACGCCGCCGCCGGCCGATCCGTCGACCTCCGGCGCCTGGCGCTGCACACCGACGGCAACGGGCTCCCGATCCACGGCACGATGGTCGGCCGGGCCGGCTGGGAGATCGTGGCGCTCGACGCCGGACGCCGGTCCGCTCGCCTCCAGGCGCGCTTCGACTACGGCGCACGGCCCGACCTGCTCGCGGCGTTCCCGTTTCCGCACGTGGTCGAGATCGACGCCGATGTCGACGGCCGCCAGCTCACCGTGACGACCATCGTGCGGGCGAGCACCGGTCCCGTGCCCATCGCCTTCGGTTGGCACGACTACTTCCACCTGCCGGGGCCCCGCCGGACCTGGCGATTGCGGATGCCGGCGTGCGAGCACCTCGCCCTCGACCGGCGCATGATCCCCACCGGCAGGCGCACGCCCCAGCCGGCCGAGGATGCGCCCATCGGCACGCGCACCTTCGACGACGGGTACGTCCTCGACACCGACCGGCGGTTCGTCCTCGCCGGCACCGGCGTCCGCCTCGAGGCCGAGCTCGACGCCGGCTATCCGTTCGCGCAGATCTGGGTACCGCCGGGCCGCCCCTTCGCCTGCATCGAGCCGATGACAGCCCCCACGAACGCCCTCGCCAGCGACTCGTACGCCGTCGCCACCCCCGACGCGCCCTACACCGCCACCTACACCCTCCGCCCCAGCCCCGCCTGACCCCGACATTTTTCGCCCGTGGCGCCCGTTGGGGCGGAATTCGCCCCAATCAGCGACACAAGCGGTTCGTGGCCGGGAATCGGGCCGGCTCCTGCGTCGTTCGAGCGACGCGAAGCGCTCGAGCGGGCCGGGATCCACCACTTTCCGTGCGGTCGTCTTTACGCTCGCCGCCGATGCTGCTGCGCCAGCGCCCGGCCCCGGTCGCCGCCGTCGACGAACCGTTCGAGCTCGATGACGCCCGCCTGGCCGAGCTCGGCTTCACGCGCCAGTCGCTGGCCGAGGAGATCAACCGCCGCTCGTGGTTCCACTCCTTCGACTTCGGCGCCGGGCTCACGACACCCGGGCGGGACGTCACCCGGCGCAAGCTGGCCGCCATCGACCTGCCCGACCTCCGCGGCCGGTCGGTGATCGACATCGGCGCCTACGACGGGTTCTTCTCCTTCGAGGCCGAACGCCGCGGTGCCCGCCGGGTCGTCGCCAGCGACCACTGGGCGTGGACGTGGCCGGGCGAGGACGCCCGGCGCAACTTCGAGCTCGTCCACGCCATCCTCGACAGCAACGTCGAGTCGCTCCAAGTGCCGGCCGAGCACCTCGACGGCACCCAGCACGGCACCTACGACGTCACCCTCTTCCTCGGCGTGCTGTACCACGCGCCCGACATGCTCCAGTACCTGCGGGCGGTGCGGTCGGTCACCAACCAGCTGCTCGTCCTGGAGACCGTCGTCGACGCCCTCGACGTGAACCGGCCGGTGGCGGCCTTCTACCCCCGCGGCACCTTTCCCGGCGACGACAGCAACCACTGGGGCCCGAACCCGGCGTGCGTCGAGGAGATGCTCCACCGCGTCGGCTTCCATCGCGTCGAGCGGGGCGCCCTCTGGATCCGGGCGTCGCGCCACCGGGGCCGCATGGTGTTCCGCGCGTGGGTCTGACCGTCTAACCGCCCCGCTGGGCGGCCTGCACCGTGGCCGCCACCGCCATCTGGTCGACCAGGAGGTTCATCGGGTCCGACCCGTGCCCCTTCACCCACCCGAAGGTGACGTCGCCCCGCCCGACGACGAGGTCCACCAGCGGCTCCCAGAGGTCGCGATTGGCGACGGGCTGGCGCTTGGAGTTGCGCCACCCGTTGCGTTGCCAGTTCACCCACCATCGATCGCGGAAGCAGTTGACGACGTACGTCGAGTCGGACATGACGTGGAGCGGCCCGGGCAGCGCCCGCACCGCCTCCAGCACGGCCGTGATCTCCATCCGCTGGTTGGTGGTGCGGGGATCGCCGCCGCTGGCCGACGGCGTGCCCTCGGGCGCGACCGCCCAGGCCCAGCCGCCCGGGCCCGGGTTCCCGGAACAGGCGCCGTCCGTGTACACGGTCACAGGGGTCAGCGACACGATTCGAGCCTGCCACGCGAGAGAATGGGCCCATGATCTTCGACGGCTTCGTCAACCAACTCCCCGACATCGACCCGGTCGAGACGGAAGAGTGGCTCGACAGCCTCGACGCGGTGATCGAGACACGCGGCAAGACCCGGGCCCGCTACCTGCTGTCCAGGCTCCTCGAGCGGGCCCGCGAGTCCCAGGTCAGCTTCCCGGCCACCGTCTCCACGCCCTATGTCAACACCATCCCGCCCGAACTGGAGCCGTGGTTCCCGGGCGACGAGTACATCGAGCGCCGCATCCGCGCCTACGTGCGCTGGAACGCCGCCGTGATGGTGATCCGGGCCAACAAGCACGCCGAGGGCATCGGCGGCCACCTGTCCACCTTCGCCTCGTCGGCCAGCCTCTACGAGGTCGGGTTCAACCACTTCTTCCGGGGCAAGGACGACGGCCAGCCGGGCGACCACGTCTACTTCCAGGGCCACGCCGCCCCCGGCATCTACGCCCGCGCCTTCCTCGAAGGCCGGCTGTCGGAAGCCGACCTCGACCACTTCCGCCGCGAGATCGGCCGCACCGGGTTGTCGTCGTATCCGCACCCGCGTCTCATGCCCGACTTCTGGGAGTTCCCCACCGTGTCGATGGGTCTCGGCCCCATCACGGCGCTCTACCAGGCCCGGTTCAACAGATACCTCCAGAACCGCCGCCTCGACGACACCAGCCAGAGCCGGGTGTGGTGCTACCTCGGCGACGGCGAGTGCGACGAGCCCGAGACGCTCGGCGCCCTGTCGCTGGCCTCGCGTGAACGGCTCGACAACCTGATCTTCGTCGTGAACTGCAACCTGCAACGCCTCGACGGGCCGGTGCGGGGCAACGGCAAGGTCATCCAGGAGCTCGAGGCCGTCTTCCGCGGCGCCGGCTGGAACGTGATCAAGGTCATCTGGGGCTCCAAGTGGGATGAGCTGCTCCACAAGGACAAGGACGGCGTGCTCCTCAACAAGATGAACACCACCGTCGACGGCGAGTTCCAGCGCTACAGCGTGGAGAGCGGCGCCTACATCCGCGAGCACTTCTTCGGCCCCGACCCCCGCCTGCGCCGGATCGTCGAGCACCTGTCGGACGACGACATCCTGAAGCTCCGCCGCGGCGGCCACGACTACCGCAAGGTCTACGCCGCATACAAGGCCGCGACCGAATACAAAGGCGCCCCGACCGTGATCCTCGCCAAGACCGTCAAGGGCTGGACGCTGGGCCCCGGCGTCGAGGCCCGCAATATCACCCACCAGGCGAAGAAACTCTCCGAGTCGGAGCTGAAGATCTTCCGCGATCGGCTCGAACTGCCCATCCCCGACGCGAAGCTGAAG
>JBKOXV010000241.1:0-8768 GCA_046725105.1 bacterium
GCCAGGTGCGCCGACAGCCGCCGCACCGCCGCGCCGCACAGCTTGCCGATGGCCGCCCCGACGGTGACGTCGGACGGGTAGTGCACACCCGTATGAACCCGCGAGTAGGCGACGGTCGCGGCGGCCACGTGCAGGGGCAGCCAGAGACCAGGTTCTGCCCGGCCCATCGCCGCGGCGAACGCGAAAGCCGACGCCGCGTGGCCGGACGGGAACGACGGTGAGACCGGCCGCCGTACCCGCCGGGAGTCCGGCCCGGGATGCTCGTGGGGCCGTTGCCGGCGGGCGAGGGGTTTGAGGACCATGTTCGTCAACGCGGAGGTCAGGGCGATGGACAGCACCCCCTCGCGGGCTGCCCGTCTGCCCCGACCGCCGCCCACAACGGCCACCGCGGCGGCGGTCACCAACCACACACGCGAGTAGTTCGCCGCGTTGGACACCGCCACCAGCAGCCTGTCAAGGCGCGGGGTCGCCGTAGCCGCGACGGCGTCGTGCACGGCGAGGTCGGTGGCGTCGACCAGACCGCGCAACTCCTGCGCGCCGCTACCGTGCGCCCGCATCGTCATCGCGGCTCCCTCCTCGTGCCCCGGGCAGTTGGTCCTCGGCCGCCGCTGGCCGTCGGGCGGTGCGGGCGGCGGTCGAGGGGTGATGCGTGGCGTTCAGCCGCGGTGCAGCTTCTCCTTGACCGCGTCGACCTTCTCGTCGACCTTCGCGTGGATCTCGGCGCGCTTGCGTTCGCGCAGCACCCGGTTGGCTTCTTCCTGCGCCGCCTCGGCCGCCTCGGCGGCAGCCTCCACCTCGGCAGCGACCCGATCGGCCGGCTGCCGCTCGATGGTCGCGTCGAACCGGGTGGCGAGCTGGTCGAGCGGCTCGGGTGTGGTCTCCACCGCGTCGATGATCAGCGCCGTGCTGCCGGGCGGGATTTGGGCGGACAGCAGCCCCAGCGCGCCGTCCACACTGGTCGCCCGGTCGATGTCGAAGACCCCACCGACCAGGGCGCCGGCGCCGAAGCCGAGCAGCACGCCCAGCTGGCCGCCGAGCACACCGGCCAGCATGCCGATCAGGCCGCCGGTCGCGGTGCCGGCGCCAATGACGGCGTCACCCTGCTCCGGAATCCGGAGAGTTCCGTCGGACGTCCGCTCGGCCAGTGCGGCGCTCCGCACCTCGACGCTGGCCAGGCTCTCACTCAGCCCCCGCAGCTCACTCAACGCCTGGTACGCCTGGCTGGACTGCGGGAAACCGATGATCACGACGGATTCGGTGGTGGACATGGGCGCTCTCCTTGCCTGTCGAGGACCTGCTTCAACTTCTCATCCGTCATTATTGTAGTGCATCATCAGTTCCGATGATGCATTACATGAGGAGGTGCTCGCCACAATACGAGGCGGTCCCGGACGGGGCACCGGCAGCGCGAGCGCCGACCAACCGCGTCCCCCAGTCGACCGCGTCGTAGCGGTGCGCAGGAACAGATCACCTACATCGGACCGCCCATCGGATCCTCGCGGAAACGCGAGCGTCGATCAGCCGACCAGCTGCTCCGCCTGCCTGCCGATCTGGCGGACGGAGAAAGCGGCGAAGATCTCGTTCACCCCATGGACGATGGCCCACACCCCGACCAGCGTCACCAGCGTGATCAGCGACCGCTGCCAGGAGTGCACCGCCCACACCCCGAGCACCAGTTCGGCTATGCCGAGAAGCAGCCCGGTCCACCACCACGACAACTTGGGGCCAGCCAGCGCGCCGATCAGGTGGACGATGCCGAAGACGATCAGGTACCAGGCCACGAAGATCGACACAACGTACAGCGTCACACCGGGCCACACGAAGGTGCCGATCCCGGCGGCCACGGCCAGAATCCCGACCACGATGAACAGCCAGCGCCAGCTCTGGACCCGGCTGGCCACCACCAGCTGGGCGATGCCACCGAACAGGAAGGCCACGCCCACGAGCGCGGCCACCACGGCCAGGCTGCCCACCCGGTAAGACAGCACGAACATGCCCAGGCCGGTCCACAGGACCCCGAGGATCAGGAACCACCACCAATTCGCCGTCACCTCCCGTACCCCGGTCCGTGCGGCGTCCCGCCCTGCGTCCCTCGTCCTCACATCGCCTGTCATGGCAACCTCCCTGGCACGTGCGCCGCGCGAGGGGCTCGATTCCATGTCCACGAGCCCGCCGCACGGCTGCTCATAATTTCTGCTCCGGGTGAATTCAGTGACCCGCCGGCCGGCCGGTCAGGAGCCTGCCCCCTTGGCAAGCTGGTCGGCGTAGGCGCGGGCGTCAACGGCGTCCAGGATGGCCAGCTCCGCGCTGTCCACCGCCCATTCGGCGTAGGAGATGGCGTCGGCCGCGTCCATATCGGCCCAGTCGGCGTCGCGGGCGGCGATCTTGGCGTCCATCTGCCGGTTCCGCTTGTCGATCTTGGCCTTGGCGTCCTCCATCTTGGCCTCGGCGTCGGCCCTCATTTGCGCCCATTTGGTACGTGCGCGGTCGGCGGCCTGCTCGGTCTGCTGCTTTGCGTTCTTCGCGGCCCGGTCGAGGTCACCCTGGGCCTGGTCGATCCGCTTTCCGATCTGCTCACGGGACTCGGTGGCAGCGGCCTGTACGTCGGCCTTCGCCGCCGCGACGCGCTGCTGCAGCGCGTCCAGTCGTTCCGAGAACTCCATCGTTCCTCCCTGTACGGTGCCGATTCGAGCCGCTCCGCTGACGACGGACGCGGTAGCGGCAACGGATTGCTTCATGGCACTGCGGCCGGGCTGATCGCTGGATCTGCCAACGTTGCGTTTCTCACTCGAACGCCGACACGTGCGATGCCTATGGCAGCAATGCGGCCGATCGTCCACAAACGACGGCGGTACCCCCGAGTACCAGCTGGGGCGGACCGCGCGGCAGCGCTGACACCCGCCTCAGACCCGCACCGGTGTATAGACCGGAAGCGCACTGGCGGTGCACGCGGCGTCCTCCCCCGGACCAACGACCACGCCGACCACGGAGCCCGCCCGACGCCACCGCGTCGCTGTGGCATAGCTTGCCGATGGCATGACGGACCTGCCGCCCGGCTCGGACCCGAACCCGGAACGCCATCGCTGGCTCCCTTGCGGTCGTCGTCGTCCGGTCGCACTCACATCCCATGCTCGGTACGCCACCTGGAGAAACAACAGGGCCATTGGACCCTGGACGGTGTGTCTTCCGTACCAACCAGCGCGGCGTCCGCTGATCACGACCTTCGACGCACAAATCACACGCTCCTCGGAAACGGACCCATCAGCTTGGTCAGCCCGGTCAGGCCGTCGACAGTCGCGTCGTGGTAGGCGTAGCTGTAGGTGGGGGTGTTGAGCGAGAGTGTGAGGAACAGTTCGACCCGGCCGCCAAGCTGGAGGACCACGTGGCCGAGGCCGACCACTTCGGAGGCGATGTCGCCGAAGCAGTGGACACCGAGCAGCTTGCGGTCATCGGCGCGGAAGATGAGCTTCAGCAGTCCACCATGTCCGGCGATCGCCCCGCGCGGGGTGCTGGCGAGGTCGCAGCGGCCCACGGCGTAGGGGATGCCGGTGGCCCGGATCTGTTCTTCGGTCGCTCCGACGCTTGCGACTTCGGGTAGGCCGTATACAGCGCTGCTCGCGGTCTGGTCGATCTCCACACCGAAGACGAGTCCGCAGGCGTGCGCCGCTGCTGCGCGTCCTTGCTGCATGGCGTTGGAGGCGAGCCCTGGTCTGACCACGTCGCCGGCCGCGTAGATCCCCGGAGCGGTCGTCCGGTGGTAGCTGTCGACGAGGATCCGGCCGCGGGCATCGATGCGTACGCCGGCCGGTTCGAGTCCGAGCCCTTCGGTGTTGGGCGTGCGGCCGGCGGCGAACAGGACGGCGTCGCCATCCAGGACGGTACCGGTCGAGAGCGTCACCCTGAGCCGGCCGCCGACCCGCCTGACCAGGTCCGCCCCGGCGCCCAGAACCAGCCGGACTCCGCGCCGCTGGAACTCGTCGGCCATCAGCCCGGCCAGTTCGCCGTCGAGGTTCGGCAGCAGGCGATCGGCCTTGTTGACGAGGGTGGCCGGGATACCGAGAGCGGTGAACACGGTGGCGAACTCGACGCCGATCGGACCGCCGCCGACGATGACGATGTCTTTCGGGACGGTGCGAAGCGAGTAGATCTCGTCGGAGTCGTAGACGTCCGGATCGTCGAAGGCGATGTTCGGGTCGTGCGTCGGACGTGACCCCGTCGCCACCAGGATCGCGCGCGCCGCGATCTCGCGCGCCCGTCCGTCGGGCGAGGTGACGTGGACGGTACGGTCGCCGTCCAGTCGGGCGGTTCCCTTGAGGTAGGCGATGCCGCGTGCGACGAACCGGTGTGCGACGGCTTCCTGAAGCACGTCGCGCACATGCTCGATCCTGGCGCGGAGGGTTGGCATCACCGCCTCCAGCGGCGCCGCCGCCCGCACGCCGTAGACCTCCGCCTGGCGGTAGCCGGTCAGGTAGAGGGCGGCTTCGCGGAGGGCCTTCGTGGGCGCGCCGCCGGTGGTCGTGACCACCCCACCGGGCGTGTCCCGCTCGACGATGAGCACCGTTCGCCCGAAGGCGGCCGCGAGCTCGGCCGCGACCTCGCCGGCCGGACCGGCGCCGATCACCACCAGGTCATAGCTGTCGTCCACGGCCGCACATCCAGTCGTAGGTGTCCAGCTCACGCCCCGTTGACCAACCGCCGCCAACGGTGCGCCAGAAATCGGCCGCGTGATCGACGAAGGCCTCCGGGTGGCACTCAACCAGCTCCTTGTAGCGGGCCGCCGCGCTGGTGCGCCAGCGCACGGCCTCGTGCGAGTGGCCCGCGTCGCTGAGCAGGTGAGCGAGGCTGGCCGCGTACTCGGGGTCGTCGCTGGACACCGCGAGCGGGCGCAGGCGGTCGATGGCGGCATCCCGCGCGCCCACGGCGGCGTCGACCTTGGCGAGGTGACCGAGCGCCGGGGCGTAGGCCGGCACCCGGCCCACAGCGGCGTCGAACCAGGCACGGGCGGCCGGGAGGTCGCGCTCCCCGAGCCACATCAGGCCGCGCCGGAAGTCGAGTCCGGCGACGGGGAACGGTGAAACCCCCCGGTACCGGCGCCGCGCCTCGGTGAACAGGCGCTCCGCCTCCGTGACCTTCCTGTGCTCGGCCTCGAGCACGGCCAGCGCACCCAGCGTGGCGAAGTCGGGCCGGCGCTCCGCCGCGTCCCGGCGCAGCACGCGGGCGTCGGCGTAGCACCCGGCCGCCTGGAGGATCGCCGCCCGCTCCGCGTCCAGCGCCGCCCGGTCCGCACCGCGCCGCCCCGCGGCGTCGAGGTCGGCCAGAGCCTCGGGGAAGCAATGGAAGGTGGCGAGCGTTCTGGCCCGGGCCAGCCGGGCCGCGCCGTCGTCCGGCGCATCGCGCACCAGCACCCGGGCCAGCTCCGCGGCGCGTTCGTAGTCCGCGATCCGGCCCAGCACCTCCCCGCGCAGGATGAGCAGGTCGACCAGGAGGGCCCGTTCGGTCACCGCCGGGGCGCGCCATGAGCGCGCCCCGGCCGGCCGCGCCGCCAGACCGTCGATCTGGGCCTGCAGGTTCGCCAGGGCGAGGACACCGCTGGTGGTGGCCAGGCGGCGGTCCTCGTCGGTCAGCCCGGTGATGATGTCGCCTCCTCCGGCGGCGCCGACGCCACGGCGAGCAGCACGGCTCTGAGGTCCGGCGGATCGGGATTGGGGCTGTTCAGGTAGGGGAAGCTGCGGGTAGCCGGCTGGGTCGGCCCGTCTACGCCGTCTCTGATCCGCGGTCCGTCGAGCCCGCCGACCAGCAGCGTGTACAGGATGTCGACGATGTCGTCGTCGGGCGGTCGACCGCCGCAGGTGGTGTGCGGGCGGCCGGCGAGCACGGCACGCTCGATCTCGAGGAAGCTGCCGTCGGAGAACGGCTTGGACGTGTCGACGACGAGGAAGTCCGCCAGCAGCATCTCGGTCAGGGGATGGACGCCCTGATCGTCCGGCGGCCAGTCGATCCTGCCGTCCAGCCGGTCGAAGAAGGGCAGATTGGCGTTCAACCGGGCGCGATACGCTCCGGCGTAAGGCGGGCTCACGTCGAAGGCGTCCTCGGCGTTGTAGAGGTCACGGATTTCGAGGTCGCGGTTCACGGTGTCGAACTTCTTGTCCTGCAGGATGAAGTTCTTGATCTCCGGCCGGCCCATGCGCTCCAGCCGGACCGGGTGTCCGCCGGCCGTCACGGTCTCGCCGACGACGGCCACCAACGGGCCGGTGTCGGGGCCGAGCACCGTGGCGACGTCGAGCTCGAGGATGATGCTCAGGACGTTCGCGCCGTTCACGGCGTTGACGCCGTCAGGCCGGAACGCCAGCCGCTCCAGCTTGTGGGCGGCCTGCTCGGCAACCAGGTCGAGGAAGAACGGATCCAGCCGCGGCCCGGCGAAGACCCGCAGGCCGTGCATCTCGGTGGGCTTCTCCTCGCCCACCTGGAACGGGATCTCCGCTCCGCTCGGCGTGGTGCACGTGCCGGCCTGCACCACGGCGCTGCCGTTCGGGGACGCGACGGCGAAGCTGACGTCGAACACGTACTCGTCGGCGCCCGGCACGAACGCCGGTGTGCCGCCGGCCGTCGTGACCGTCACCGGCCGCAGGCGGAACCGGTAGCACAGCGCGTCGGAGAACAGCGCGGTGGGCGCGGCGGAGGGGAACACGTCAAGGACGAGCACCAGGTGGCCGGGGCGCTCGGGGCTGGGAAAGGTGAACACATCGGTGACGTCGGACGCGGGGTCGGCGAGGGCCCGCGGGCCGGAGAAATGGTCGGCCACGACAAACCTCCTCAGCTCAGGTGTCGAGATCGGCGAGCCAGCGCAGCGCGCGCAGGCCCGGCATGAAGCAGTACTCGCCGCCCCGGTTGACGACGAAGTCGGGCAGCCCCCGCAGGCGCCGGCGGATCGGACGGTTCGGGATGGTGAACTCGCCGCCGTCCTGCACGCCGATCAGCGGGTCCCGCTCGGCGGGCGCGCCGATGAACTTGCCGTCGTTGACCCACTGCCGCTGGACGAACTCGAACTGCCGGTCCAGGTGCGCGCCGACGAAGGCGAACATGAGGCCGCGGTCGGCGCCGTCGTCGTCCAGCACGCCGGGGGGCAGCGACGGGCCGTAGTTGGTGCCGCGCCGGATCATGCGGTGCAGGCGCACCCGTCCGGTGATGACCGCGTCACGTGCGTTCATCCTCCGGGCGTGCGCGCCGACCGGGCACTTGAGGCCCCGGGGGTCGTCGCCGTACATGAAGGCGTTGTTACGTGCGGGGTCGGCGCCCAGTTCGGGGTCGTCCTTGTCCGGGGCCAGGACGAGCGGCGCGCCGCTGGGCCAGCGCCCGACGAATTTGGCCGCTCGGCGGCTTGGCTCGGGTGAAGGATGCCGGCGGCCTGGTGGATGACACGGTGGGCAAGCTGCGTACGGGAGGTCACGCCGAGCTTCCGGAACACCTTGCGCAGGTGGTACTCCACGGTGCTCGGGCTGACGAACAGTTGGGCTGCGATCTCGCGGTTCGCTTCTCCTCGGCTGACCAGGGTGGCGATCTGTGCCTCCTGGGGGGTGAGCTCCTCCGGCGTTCCCACCTGTTGCTTCCGGGCGTGCTCACCGGTGGCCCCCAGCTCTGCGTAGGCCCGCCCCGCGAAGCAGCGCAGGCCCATCGCGTCGAACATCTCGAGGGCCGCGCGGAGCTGATCGCGTGCCTCCCGCCGCCGGCGCTGGCGGCGTAGCCATTCGCCGTAGACCAGATGGGTACGGGCCAGCTGCGTAGCGGCCCGGGTCCGGCCGAGCAGGTCCAGCGCGTCCTCGTAACCCTGCCGGGCCTCGGCCGGGGCGGCCAGCAGGGCCCGGGACCGGGCGAGCAGCCCCATAGCCAGCGGAGTACCGGTGGCGGCCGCGCGGTCCGCCAACCGCCGCAGCGCGCGTTCGGCCAGGTCACGCCGGCCCGCCCGGACGGCGGCCTCCACCAGATCGGGCAGTGCGTGGGTCCCGATGAGCGGCGTGTCGTCGATGTACGCCTGGTCGAAGCACTCGACGGCGGAGCCGTAGTTGCCGAGACTGATCTCCAGTACGCCGAGGAAGCACGCCGCCATGGCCATCTCACCGGCGGCACCCCGGCCCGGGGCCTCTTCGGAGACAGCCGCCGCGATCACCCGCGCTTCCGCCTCGTGGCCGCCCAGGGCGAAGCTGAGCAGTGTGTGGGCGCCAGTGGGAGGGACGACGGCGGGATTGCCGGTCACCCGGGCCAGTTCGTGCGCCTCCAACTCCGCGGCCCGGGCCGCGGCCAGCCGCCCGCTGGGCGCCTCGACGAAGGCGCTGCGGAAGGCGAGTGCCGGAGCGAGCCTGGCCAATGCGCCCCGGTCGCGGGCACGGTCGATCCAGGACGTGGTCAGCCGCTCCACGGAGGCGTCGTCCAGCAGATCGATTGCCGCGATCGTTGCCAGCCCGAACCGGTTGAGGGCGCCGTCCGGGTCCACCTCGCCGGCGAGGAGGACCTCGACCGCACGGCGCAACGCCGGCACGGCCGCTGGGTAACCCCGAGTCACCCGCGCGGTGTAACCCTGAAGCAGCAGGTTGGCGGCCGTATCCGGTGGGTCGCCCGTCGGTGGCAGATCTCGTGCCGTCCGCGCGATCTCCTGCAGGACGGCGGCGCTCGGCGCCCACCCGGCGAACACCGCGGCCTCCAGCGCGGAGAGCAGCGCGTCCCGCGCGGCGCGCGGGTCGAGCGACCGCAGTCGCCGTGCCGCACAGACCAGG
>JBKOXV010000339.1:0-7471 GCA_046725105.1 bacterium
GGGCGCGCTGTCGTGGGATCCGTTGCTCCACGTGGTGTGGCCGACGGCCGAGTTCGGTGCGATGGGCCTGCGAGGAGCCTCCCGGATCACCGCCGGCGCCAGTTCGGCACGAGACGGGCAGACCGAGGAGCAGGTCCTCGCGGAGCTGGAGGAGTTCGGGGGCGCCTTCCGTCAGGCCGAGCGGCTCCAGACCGATGACGTGATCGACCCCGGTGACACTCGGCGTGTCCTGATCAGCGCGCTCGCCGACGCGCCGCGGTTCACCACCGAGACCCGCCTCATCCCGCTCGACGCCTGGTGACCAGGAACCAGTCCGGAAAAGAGTATCCTGAGTCCCGAACCGTCGTCCTCGTGCACGGAGGCTTTCACGGGCCCTGGTGCTGGGACCGCGTGCGCCCCCAGCTGGAGGCCTTCGGGCATCGAACCGTCGCACCGTCGCTTCCGGTCGACGACCCGGCCGCGACCCTCGACGACTACGTCGCCGCCCTCGTCGATGCCGTCGACCGCGCCGATCCAGCCGGACCTACCACGATCGTCGCCCACTCCATGGCGGGCTGTGTCGCGCCGGCCGTTCCGGCCATCCGTGACGTGGATGAGATCGTGTTCCTCTCGTCGGTCCTGCCATGGTGGTTTCGTCCCCTGGATCCACCCGCCGACCTGGCCGCCATGTCCATGATCGACCCTGCCACGACAACGTCGACAGACGCCGCCGGGCGATCGGTGATCAGCGCCGAGGGCGCTCGCCGGCACTTCTACGCCGACTGCCCGACCGACGACGCCGACGCCGCCATCGCCAAACTGCGCCCGCAAGGCCTTGGGTGGCTCGCCGACGCGCCACCGTCGCCCCCGCCGACGGCGCGCTACGCCTGGGTGCTGTGCACGGACGACCGCTGCATCGACCCCCGCTGGCAGGACTGGGCGGCGCGCCAGCGCGTCGGCGTCGATCCGATCCAGCTGCCCGGAGGCCACTCCCCCTTCTTGACGCGGCCGGATGCCCTCGCCGAGGTCCTCCATGCCATCACCACCGTCGGTGCCTGACACGAGCGTCGCCGTCGATGCCGAGGCGCTCGGCCTGTGGCTCGCCGGCACGGTCCCCTCCGCGGGCGGGCCCGAGCCGATCGTCGTGAGCCGCCTCGGCGTCGCGACCGGTACCGCCAACGAGCTCTACCGGGTGCAACGGGGCGACGACGCGTGGGTGCTGCGCCGCCCGCCGGCGGTGAAGAACGCACCCGGCGCCAGTGACATGGCCCGTGAGTTCCGGGTGTTGCGCGCCCTCGAGGGGAGTTCGGTTCCTCATCCGCGGGCCATCGCGTTCTGCGAGGACCCGTCCGTGATCGGCAACCCGTTCCTCGTGCTCGAGCTCGTGGACGGCTTCACCCCGGTCGACCCGTTACCACCGTGGTTCGACACCGACCTCGATGCTCGCCACGAGCTCGGGACGGTCCTGGTCGACGGGTTGGCGGAGCTCGCTCTCGTCGACTGGCGCGCCGCCGGCCTCGACGGCTTCGGAAAGCCCGACGGCTTCCTCGAACGCCAGGTCGCGCGGTGGCTCGGTCAGCTCGACCGGTACCGCACCCGCCCCCTCGACGGATTGGACGGGCTGCTCGCCTGGCTGGGCGCCAACCGGCCCGCCATGGGCGCTCCCGGCATCATCCACGGCGACTTCAGCCTCTACAACGTGCTGATCGCGCCCGAACGCCCGGTTCGGCTGGCGGCGATCATCGACTGGGACACGGCGACGATCGGCGACCCGATGATGGATCTCGGCCTGCTGCTGGCTCGTTGGCAGCACGACGGGGAAGACATCGTCGGCGTGGTCGACATCGGCGACCGGAGCGGCTTGGCGTCTCGCGAGGAGCTCGCCGGGCGGTACGCCGACCGTAGCGGTCGCGACGTCTCTGCGATCGCGTTCTACGAGGTCCTGGCCTTGTTCAAGCTGGCCTGCATCATCGAAGGCAACTACGCCCGCGCCGTGCGACGCGCCGACGGATCCGCGGACGCCATCGCCGGCATCGTGCCCAGCCTGTTGCGTTCGGCCGCCGCCATCGCCGCCAGCCGCCGCTGAGCGCGAACCTGTCACCGTGGAGCGAGTCGTCGCGCCGGCCGACGTCTGGATCGACACACGCGTCGTCGCGCGCCGGTCGACCATTGAAGGCTGGGGCCTCTTCGCTGATGCCGACATCTCTGGGGGAGACGTCGTACTCCGTCTCGGAGGCCGACTCGTCAGCGCCGCTGAGCTCATGGAGCTCATCTCGGCGGCAGACGAGGATCCAGACGCCCCCTACGTCGACACGATCACGGTGGACGAGGACGTCCATCTCGTGCTGCCGCCGGGCACGCTCGCCCACTTCGTCAACCACGGCTGTGATCCCACACTCTGGCACGTCGGAGCTTTCGATTTGGTTGCCCGCCGCGACATCGGCCGAGGCGAGGAGCTCACGGTCGACTACAGGACACATTCCGGGGCCGCCGCGTTCACCATGTCCTGCAACTGCGGCCACCCGACCTGCCGGGGCCGGATCAGCAGCGACGACTGGCGCGACGTGAACCTCCAGGCCCGATATCGCGGTCACTGGGTCCCGGCCCTCGAGGAACGAATCCAAGGCGCGCCGCAGAGCCGCCGGCGGCCGTGAGGTGCTCACAATGGGGCTCTACGCGCTGAGGCGCTGGTACGGGTCGATCACCACGTCGCGGATCCCGGCCCGCCACCCGGCCGGTTTCGACCCCAGCCACCCGGTCACCGCCCGGGCGCTGCGAGCAGGCAGGACGTCGACGAGCCGTCCGGTGTCGAGGTTGACGATCCCGGTCACCAACCGGGTCGGATGTGTCGAAGTGGCGGCCAGCAACGACGTCTCGTCCAACCCGACCGCCGAGGGGGCGCCGAGACGAGCGAGGTGATCGACTCGGGGACGACCGTGGTCGCGCACCGCCGCTATGGCGGCGTGCCATCCCACCCCGAAGGCGCGGGCAATCTGGGCCACCGACTGCTGGCCGGGCCCGACTAGCCGGGCGATCTCGGCTCGAGCTCGTTCGGTGAGCACTGCCCGGGCGGTTGACGCCGGGCAGATGTCGACCATCGGCGAGGAAGGCGCGCACCGTCGGGGCGGTGACCGGCCCCATGCCGGGCACCGATAACAGCAGGGGGTCGTCACCCCACAGCGCCTCCCATCGGCGCCTCGCCTCCTCGGTGGCCCGCTCGACTCGGGTGTCGGCGACGGCGAGATCATCGAGCAGCTCGGTGGTCTCCCAGGCCAGGCCGTCCAAGTCGAGGTGACCGTGCCAGAACTCTCGCCACGCCCCGGCGGCGACTCGGATGTGTTCGGCCCGGCGTTCCACGTCGGTGACGCCGCGGGTGTGGGCGGCGATCACCTCGGCGATGGAGCCGACCCGGGCCCGTCGCAGCGCATCGAGATGCGGCCACCGCCCCAACACGGCCAGGGCCGTGGGCCGTGACCCAGCGAAGGCGTTCCACACGTCGGGGAACGCCCAACGGGCCAGCGAGATCAGCCGGCGCAGTGCCCGGTCGGCGTCGGTGATCGCCTTGCCTCGGCGCTGGGCGGCCCGCCGCAAGGCGAGCTCCGCCGCCTCCGGGATACGGGCCGGCTCGAGGGCGAAGAACTCGCCGGCACGAGACAACACGTCGGCGTCGATCGGATCGGACTTGTTCATACCGGCCAGCGCCGACCGCAACCGCGCCGAATGCCGGTTCCCCACCAACGCCACACGGCCGCCGGCGTCGCCGAGCGCGATGGCCAACGGCAGCCACGTCATCGACGTCGGCTCCGCCACCGCCACCACACCCGGATAGACGGCCAGACGCTTGGACAGCGTGGCCATGCCCGACAGCGTCGGCGGCACCACGAAGTCCTCCACGACCTGGCCCGGGCCTCCGGCCACCGGGCGTCGCACCACCACGTGATGGTTGGCCACCACGGCCGCGTCGATGCCGACCGCGACCGAACTACCCTCACTGGCCACCCGTGCTTGTGGGTCATCCGGTGCTCGCCACCGCCCGCCCGTGTGGACGTCAGCGGCGCTCTCCACCAATTCCCTCAACCGAGTCCGCTCGGGAGCGGGACCCCGGCGACCATCTCTTTCACGAGCCCGAAGCTCAGCCGAAATGCGTCACCGCCGGGGACGCTCCCGAGGCCACCCTACGTAGCCACCACCCGTGTCCAGGTGGATGCTCAAGTGATACAAGCCCACAATGGGTGCTCGGATCGCGCCCGAGCGTGAGTTCATAGAATCGTTTGCTTCCGTACGTGTGTTCGCGTATTGTGTCTGGCAATGCTGGTCTTGACCGATGTCATCGCCGACCTCGCGGCTGCCGTCGACGCCGCGTGCGCCGCCGACCCCGCCGCGCTCGCTGACGGTGACACCATCCGGGCCCTGCACCGCCAGTTGGAGCGCCTGGAGGCGGCCACCACGCGAGCGGTCGCCGCCTTCGACGCCGCCCGGGCGTGGGAAGCCGACGGCGCCCACTCGGCGGCGGCGTGGTTGAGCGTGCGATGCAACGGTCTGATCGCCGCGTGCAGGCGACGAGTGCAGCTCGGCCGCCAGCTGCGATACATGTCGGCAGCGGAAGTGGCGTGGCTCGCCGGCGATCTCGGCCGGGCCCATGTCGAGCTGCTGGCGGCGGCCCGGACCCCGGCCACCGCCGAGGCGTTCGCTCGTGACGAGGCGACGCTGGTGGAGACGGCCCGAGACCTGCCGTACCGCCAGTTCCGCCGGGCCGTGGCCTACTGGGAGCAGTTGGCCGACGCCGACGGGGTAGAGAAGGACGCCACCGCTCAGTACGAGTCCCGCCGCGTGCACCTGTCCCAGACGTTCGACGGTATGTGGGTGCTGGACGGCAGTTTGGCCCCGCTCGATGGCGCCGCGGTCGCCACCGCTCTCGAGCGCATCGAACAGGAGCTCTTCGACGCCGACTGGGCCGACGCCCGCGCCCGGGTCGGCGACCACGCCACGAGCGCCCACCTGCCTCGCACCCCGGCCCAGCGGCGCGCCGACGCCCTGGTCGAGATGGCCCGCCGGGCCGGCGCCGTGCCCGCCGACGCCCGGCTGCCGGAGCCACTGTTCACTGTGCTCGTCGGTTACGAAACCTTGGCCGGGCGCATCTGCCAACTCGCCAACGGCACCGTGATCACCCCCGGCGGCGTGGCCCGCTGGCTCGACGAAGCGTGGATCGAACGGGTCGTGTTCGCCGGGCCTGACCGGGTCAAGAACGTCGGCCACCGCCGCCGCCTGTTCACCGGCGCCACCCGCCGAGCCGTCGAAGTCCGCGACCTCGAATGCTTCCACGAGTTCTGTGACGTCCCCGCCGACAACTGCCAGATCGACCACATCCAGCCCTACGCCGCCGGCGGCCCCACCATCGACACCAACGGCCGCGCCGCCTGCGCCTTCCACAACCGGCGCCGTCACCGACGACGGTAGCCGCCACCCGCCCGGTGGCGGCCCCCCACAGCAAACGACACAGCGAGGTGCCGCGTCAGCGATCGTTCGATGCGTCGCGCGCCCGTCGCCCTGGCTCAGCGGAGCAAGCGCAGAAGGGTCAATCTTTGGGCGATCCGCTTGCGAGGACAACGCCGATGAATGCCGAACAGATGAAACAGCTGTTCCGAGTGCACCGGGACGCGAAGAAACGCCGTGACTTCGACGGGATCATGAAGAACGCGCGCAGGCGGCCAAACGTCCTCGGCCACCGGGACGAGTAGCGCTATGACGACCCTACGCTTCGTCCGATTCGGATGCGGTTGCCGCTGGCGTCAGTGAGCGTGAATTCGTGCATACCCCATGGCATGTCCTCGACCGGGGTAACGGACAGTCCCTCGGCGACGAAGCGGGCATGCCAGTCGTCGACCTCGTCGGTGACGATGTAGCAGCCGGCACGGTTGGTTGCCGGGTCGAGGCCCTCGATCCGGTCCAGATCGAACAGGCTCTCATCCTGGAACTGTACGAACGCGAACCCGTCGTCGTAGAGCTCGACGTCAAAGCCGGCCGCCTCACAAAATCGCTTCGCCTCGGCCATGTCGACAACCGGCAACGTCGGCGTCACGTCGACGCCCCCACCCTGCGTGCCAACCAGCCGACGCAGACTCGACAGAGCTTGATCTCGTCGTGGCACTGCAGCGACGTCACCGTCGCCGGGTCGCGGTCCAGTCCACAGCAGTAACACTCCACCGCGGCAGCGTAGGCCACTCACCCGAACCGTCGGATGGCCTCGGCCTTGCGGACGTCACGAAACGGGACGTCCCTGTCGAGGTCGGGCTCTCTGGGGAGGCCGAGGACGCGCTCGCCGATGATGTTGCGCTGGATCTGGTCCGACCCACCGCCGATCGACGTCACGTACGCGAGCATCGACGCCCGGTTCACGGAATCCGCCACCGCTGAGGTCGGGGCGAGGAGCATGCCCTCGGCCCCGAGGAACCGGCTGTTGACCGCCGCCGAGGAATGGAGGATGTCCGACATCGCCAGTTTTCCGAGCGAAGCGAGGGGTGATGACGTGCCGACCGCCATCGCGGCTTGGGCCCGCTGCCCGTTCCAGAGGTTCACGAGTCGCTTCGTGTAGAGGCGAGCCAAGTCCTGGCGCGCCACAGGTTCGTCGGCACTGCCGCGCTCGCGGGCCAACGCCACGAAGTCCGCACCGCCCTCGACCGTGGACGACGCGACGTCAGCCGTTGCGCGCGGCATCGATCGACGCCGGGCGCCCATGAGCACGCGCTCCGAGGCCAGAGCGGTCTGCAACACCCTCCACCCATCGTTGACAGCCCCGATGCGACCGGCATCCGGCACACGCGCATCCGTGAAGAAGACCTCGTTGAACTCGCTGTCACCCGTCATCTGTCTGATCGGGCGGACCTCGACGCCGTCCTGGTCGAGGGGGAACACGAAGAACGTGAGGCCTTTGTGCTTGGGAGTGTCCCAGTCCGTGCGCGCGATGAGCAGCCCGTAGTCGGCCTCGTGGGCGAGCGTCGTCCAGACCTTCTGGCCGTTCACGACCCACTCCTCCCCGTCGCGCTCGGCGCGCGTCTGAACCGCGGCGAGATCGGATCCGGCTCCCGGCTCGCTGTAGAGCAGGCACGTCACCATCTCGCCGAGCAGCAAGGGCCGGAGAAAGCGGCGCTTCATGTCGTCGGAGCCGTGAGCCAGCATCGTGGTTCCCGCGATCAGATAGGCGATGCGGCCGGCGCCCCCTTGGCCGCCGCCCGGTGCGCCCAGGCACTCGAACTCGCTCGCCACCACCGTGGCGAGCTCAGGAGGAAGGCCTCTCCCCCAGAACTCGACCGGCCACGACGGTACGGCCCATCCTGCATCGACCACATCGGCGATGAACTCGGCCGGTGGCCGCGTGGGGTCCCAGTGGGCATCGAGCCACGCCCGCACCTCCCTTCGTAGCGCGTCAGTGTTCAACGAACCCATTCACCGCGGACGGGAAAAGCGCACGGTTCAGGGCGGCAAGGGTGTCGGC
>JBKOXV010000013.1:0-8659 GCA_046725105.1 bacterium
CCATGGGCCCACACCGTCGATCTCGTACCGCTCGAGCGTGCTCCCCAGGAAGCCCTCGGTCTCACCGCGCGTCAGTCCCCTCCGGAACGGGAAGAACCACACCGCGTCGACGGCGAACACCGTCGCCAGCTCGTCGAGGTCGTCCGGTGTGAACGGCCGCAGCACGAGCCGGTCGGTCTCGACCGAGGCGAACGTCACGACGGGACCCTATCCAGCCGCCGAACCGAACCCGTCGGGATAGCCGACCTCCCACAGGCACAGTCCGTGGGGCGGGGCGATGTTCCCGACGCCGGCGCGGTCCTTGGCCCGCAGGACGGCCAGCACCTCACCGGCGCGCCGCCGGCCGCGCCCGACGTCGACGAGGAGGCCCACGATGGACCGCACCATCTGATGGCAGAAGGCGTTGGCGCGGATCTCGAACCGGAGAACGCCCGAACGGCCGGTCTCCCATCCAACTTCGGTGACGCGGCGGACCAACGGGGCCGGCGGCGCGCCGTCGGGGACCTTGGGCGCTCGGCAGAACGACGTGAAGTCGTGCTCGCCGACGAGCGGGTCGGCGGCCAGGCGCAGGGCGGCCACGTCGAGCGGCTCGGGCACATGCCAGGTGGTGCGAGCCAGGAACGGATCGGGCACGGGGCGGTTCAGCACGGTGTACCGGTACCGCCGCCACAGGGCCGAGAACCGGGCATCGAAGCCCTGGGGTACCGGTTCGACGGCGCGCACGACGACGGCCGGGCGCAACAGCGCGTTCACGGAACGCTGCAGGCGATCGAGCTCGGCGCCGGCGGGGAGATCGAGCGAGACGACCTGGCCCCAGGCGTGCACCCCCGCATCGGTGCGACCGGCCGCCGTGAGCTCGACCGGCACGCCGAGCACCTGCTCGATGGCGGTGCGCACGGCGCCGCCGACGGTCGGGACGCCGACGTTCTCGGCGAACCCGTGGTAGTCGGTGCCGTCGTAGGCGAGGAGGATTCGGACCAACGTCATCGGCGGCGTCCGGCTTCGCCGTGCGCCGCCGGGCCGCCGGAGAACCGATTGTGGAGCGAAGCGACCAGGAGCCGGCCGAAGCGAAGCGGAGGACGGCGACGCAGACTCAGACCAGTTCGACGCGGGCCATCGGCGCGTTGTCGCCGTGGCGGGGCCCGAGCTTGAGGATGCGCAGGTAGCCTCCGGGCGTGTCGGCGTAGCGCGGCGCGACCTCGTGCACGAGCTTGTACGTCATCTCCTTGTCGCCCAGGTACGACTGGATCTCACGGATCCGGTGCAGGCTGCCCTCGTCGTCCGTTTCGGCGGCCTTCTTTGCCTTGGTGATGAGCTTCTCGGCGATGGGCCGCATGGCCTTGGCCTTGGCCTCGGTGGTGACGATGGCCTCGGCGGCGACGAGCGACGCCACCAAGTTGGCCATCATCAAGCGTTGATGGGCGGCGTTGCCCCCGAAGCGGCGGGCGCGGCGCGGAGTGGCAGGCATGGCGTGGGACTCCCTCTCAGCCGCGCAGCGACAGGCCGCGCTCGTCGAGCTTGGCCTTGACCTCGTCGAGCGACTTCTGGCCGAAGTTGGTGATGTTCAGGAGATCCTCCTCCGTCTTCATCACCAGCTCACCGATCGTGTTGATCTGCGCCCGCTTGAGGCAGTTGCGAGGCCGCTCGGAGAGGTCGAGGTCCTCGATGGGGTGGTTCAGGTCGGGCGAGCCGGCGGCGGCGTCGGCCACCTCGCCCAGCTCGAGCCCCTGCGGATTCTCGCTCATGTTGGCGACGAGGTCGACCAGCGAGCGCAGGGTGGCGCCGGCCGACGCCAGGGCGTCGCGCGGCGTGATGGAGCCGTCGGTCTCGATGTCGAGCACGAGGCGGTCGTAGTTGGTGGACTGCTCGACGCGGGTCGGCTCGACATCGAAGGTGACCCGCCGGACCGGCGAGAAGATGGCGTCGATGGGGACGACGCCGATCGTGCGCGTCTGGGTCTCGCGGTCGGCCGACAGGTAGCCGCGGCCGCGCTCGACGGTGAGGTCGATGGCCAGGCGGCCCTTCGAGTTGAGCGTGGCGATGTGGAGGTCCCGGTTGAGGATCTCGATCTCGGCCGGGACCTTGATGTCGCCGGCGGTGACGTCGGCCGGGCCGCGCACGTCGAGCCGGACGATGACGGGCTCCTCGGACACCGACGTGAGCACGATGTCCTTCAGGTTCAGGATGATGTCGGTGACGTCCTCGGTGACACCGGTGATGGTGTCGAACTCGTGGAGCGCATCGTCGAAGCGGACAGTGGTGATGGCCGCACCCGGGATGGACGACAGCAGCGTGCGGCGCAGCGAGTTGCCGATCGTGTAGCCGAAGCCCGGCTCCAGCGGACCGACGGCGAACCGCTGACGGTTCTCCTCGGTCTCGCCGAGCGCCTCGACGGTGGGGCGTTGGATGACCAGCATGGCGATCCCTCGGGTCGTGGGGGGTTACTTGGAGTAGAGCTCGACGATGAGCTGCTCGCGCACCGGGACGTCGATGTGCGCCCGTTGCGGCAGCTCCCGGACGGTGACCTGCTGGCCTCCGTCGCCCACCTCGAGCCAGGGGGGCGTGAGGCGGTCGAGCGTGTCGATGTTCTGGCGGATGGCGATGAACCCGCGGGCCTTGTCGGACAGCGTGACCACGTCGGCCTTGCGCACCTGGTAGCTCGGGATCGTGACGCGCCGGCCATTCACCTTCACGTGACCGTGGCGCACGAACTGGCGCGCCTGGGCCCGGCTGGAACCCCAGCCGGCCCGGAAGGCCACGTTGTCGAGGCGGGTCTCCAGGAGGCGCAGCAGGTTCTCACCCGTGACGCCTGACTGGCGGTTCGCCTCCTTGTACAGGTTGGAGAACTGCTTTTCCATCAGCCCGTAGATACGGCGGGCCTTCTGCTTCTCGCGCAGCTGCGTGAGGTACTCGGAGCCCTGCTGGCGCCGGGAACGGCCGTGGTCGCCGGGCGGGTAGGGCCGGCGCTCGATGGGGCACTTCATCGAGTCGCACTTGGTGCCCTTCAGGTACAACTTCATCCGCTCGCGGCGGCAGAGCCGGCAGACGGGGCCGGTGTAGCGGGCCATCAGACCCTCCGTCGCTTCGGCGGGCGGCAGCCGTTGTGCGGCACCGGAGTGACGTCCTTGATGCCCGACACCTCGATGCCGGTGTTCTGGATGGACCGGATGGCGGTCTCGCGGCCGGAGCCGGGGCCCTTCACCAGCACCTCGACCCGGCGCACGCCGTGGTCCATGGCGGCGCGGGCCGCCTTCTCGGCGGCGAGCTGGGCGGCGAAGGGCGTCGACTTGCGCGAGCCCTTGAAGCCCACGTTGCCCGAGGACGCCCAGGCCAGCGTGTTCCCCTCGGTATCGGTGAAGGTGACGATCGTGTTGTTGAAGGAGCTCTTGATGTGCGCCACCCCGTACGTGACGTTCTTGCGTTCCTTCTTGCGGGGGCGGCGACCGCCCGGCTTCGGCTTGGCCACGGATTACTTCCTCACAGCCTTCTTCTTGTTGGCGACGGTCTTCTTGGGACCCTTGCGGGTGCGGGCGTTCGTGTGGGTGCGCTGCCCGCGGACCGGGAGGCCTTTGCGATGGCGGACACCCTGGTAGGAGCCGATCTCGATCTTGCGCTTGATGTCCTGGGCCACGTCCCGGCGCAGGTCGCCCTCGACACGGAGGTTCTGGTCGACGTAGACGCGGATCCGGTTGACCTCGTCGTCGGTGAGGTCACGAACCCGGGTGTCGGGGCTCAGGCCGAGGTCGGCGCAGATCTTCTGCGCCGTGGACCGGCCGATCCCGAACACATAGGTGAGGGCGATCTCCAGCCGCTTCTCACGGGGAATGTCGACGCCGGCGATGCGTGCCATAGATGTCTCCTCAGCCCTGACGCTGCTTGTGACGGGGGTTCTGGCAGATGACCTGGACGCGGCCGTGACGGCGGATCACCTTGCAGTGTTCGCAGATTCTCTTGACACTCGGTCGAACCTTCATTTCATGCCTCGTGCTCGTAGTTATTTGTAGCGATAGGTGATCCGGCCTCGGGTGAGGTCGTACGGAGTGAGCTCCACCTGGACGCGATCCCCGGGCAGGATCCGGATGTAATGCATCCGCATCTTCCCTGAGATGTGGGCCAACACCTTGTGTCCGTTCTCCAGTTCGACGCGGAACATGGCGTTGGGGAGGGGTTCGATGACCGTGCCCTCCAGTACGATCGCATCTTCCTTCGGTTTCGGCAGAGTGAGGCCTCTCCTGACGGTGGGACGGGGGTTCGGACACCGGCGCGCGGTCTACCGAGTCGCCGGCAGGGCCGACGGACAATGCTATCGCCCTGGAAACCGAACGAAAAGCGCGCCGCCAGCGGGTTTTCGCAGGCCGGACGGGCCGCGCCGACCAGACCGGTGCTGGCGCCAACCACGCAGAGCGCTCACACCGCCCACGGGATGTAGCAGTCCCGGATCCGCGATGCCTGGTGTACCGCCACGGTACATACGACGCCGCAGAACGGGGGGCCAGCCCGGAACCTGGACGCCGAAACCACTGAAAACGGTGGCTCAGACGTCGCGGATCGGCGTGGCGCGTCAGACGTCGACGCGCACGGGTGGGTGGGGCTCGCTGAAGCGGGCGGTGACCTCGTCGTCGGGCATCTGCATGAGGGCCTCGTAGACGTCCGGCGGGTAGCGCATGTGCGGCTGGGCCGGGTCGATCTCGGGCTGGGGGACGGCGCCGCCTCGGTCGGTGTAGGCGGCGGGGCGGGTGAAGCGGGCGAGGTCGTCGGCGTCGATGTCGACCAGCTCGCACACCTCGGGGTCGATCCACGCCCGCTCGTCGATGCCCACCTCGCTGGTGGCGACCTCGAGGTTGAGACCCTCGGGCCCGGCGAAATAGATGGACTTGCACATGCCGTGGTCGAGCGGCCCCATCACGTTGATGCCCCGGTCGCGGATGCGATCCCGCAGGGCGAGAAGCTCGGCCTCGGTGTCGACGTTGAAGGCGACGTGCTGCATGGTGCCCGGGGCCGACGGCGAGCCCGGGTTGGCGGCGTGGCTGACGCCCAGCTGCGGTTCGATGTCCTTGATCTGCTCGTTCTGCACGAAGGCCACGTAGCTGTGGTCGTTCAGGCGCACGAACCCGTGGAAGGTGCCGTCCACGCCGTGCATCCAGTAGAGGGCCTTCAGCTCGGCCCCCAGGACGTCGGTGAAGAAGTCGATCTGCGCCTTGATGTCACCCGTGCACACGGCCAGGTGGTGAACCCCGTTCCCCAATCCCATGGGGATCAGGTTACGGCAGGGTCAGGATCTCGGGCCCGTCTTCGGTGACGGCGATGGTGTGCTCGCTGTGGGCCGCCCACGCTGCGTTCTCGGTGACCACGCTCCATCCGTCGTCGTAGGTGTGGACGTCGGCGCGGCCCGCCACCACCATGGGCTCCACGGCCAGCACCACGCCGGGCGCCAGCCGCGGCCCCCGGCCCGGCCGCCCGAAATTCGGCACGTCCGGCCACTCGTGCATGGCCCGCCCGATGCCGTGCCCGCAGTAGTCGCGGATGAAGTCGAACCCGCTCGCCATCACGACGCTCTCGACGGCGGCGCCGATGTCGCCGACCCGGTTGCCCGGCACCATCACGCCGATCGCCGCCGCCAACGCCTCGTCGGCGACCTCGATCAACCGGGCCGCCTCCGGCGAGGTCGTTCCCACGCCGGAGGTGAAGGCGGCGTCGCCGTGCCAGCCGTCCACGACGGCGCCGCAGTCGATCGACACGATGTCGCCCTCCTCGAGCGTCTCGGCCGGACCGTCGCCGGGGATGCCGTGCACGACCACCTCGTTGATCGAGGCGCAGATGACCGCCGGGTAGCCGTGATAGCCGAGGAAGTTCGACGTCGCCCCCCGCCGCGAGAGCACCTCCCGACCGATCCGGTCCAACGCGCCGGTGGTGACTCCCGGCCGGATGGCCTCACGGATGCAGCTGTGCATCTCCGCCACGACCCGGCCGGCGGCGCGCATGGCCCGCAGCTCGGCCGGCGAGCGGCGCGGGATCATTCCCCTCACGACGCCGCCACCTGCCGCCGGCTCTCGATGACGGCGATGAGCCGGGCGGTCACTTCGTCCGGGGTGCCCACGCCGTCGACCACGGCGAGGACGCTCTGGCGGTCGTAGTAGTCGATGAGCGGTTTGGTCTGGGTCTCGTACAGGTCGAGGCGGCGGTTGATGGCCTCCTCGGTGTCGTCCGTGCGTTGCACCACGTCGCCGCCGCACACGTCGCACAGCCACGGCGACCTTTCGAAGCCTGTGGCCGTGTAGTTCGTGCCGCAGTCCTGGCAGACGCGGCGGGCCGCCAGGCGCTGCACCACCAGCTCCCGCGGCACCTCCAGGTCGACCACCATTTCCACGGGTCGATCGACGGTGATCTCGGCCAGCGCGGCGGCCTGCGGCACCGTACGCGGGAAGCCGTCGAGCACGTGCCCGCGCGACGATGCGTCGGGCCGCTGCAGCCGCTCGGCGACGATGCCGATCATGATGTCGTCCGGGACCAGGCCGCCCTCGTCCATGATCTCCTTGGCCTTGAGGCCGAGGTCGGTTCCCTCGGCCACGGCGGCCCGGAGGATGTCGCCGGTAGAGATGTGCGGGACGACGTAGTGGCGCGACAACCGTGCGCACTGCGTTCCTTTCCCGGCCCCTTGGCGCCCGAGCAAGATCAGGCGGACGCCAGGGATCAAGCGTCCACCTCCCGCCGGGACCGACGGAAGGCGGCCATCATTTGAGGAAGCCCTCGTAGTTCCGCAACATCAGCTGGCTGTCGATCTGCTTCATCGTCTCCAAGGCCACGCCCACGGCGATCAGCACGGTGGTGCCGCCGAACGGGAACGTCTGCACGTTTCCGACGGCGAGGACGATGCTGGGCAGGATGGCAATGGAAGCAATGAACAAGGCGCCGGGGAGCGTGATCCGGTTCAGGATGCGCTGAAGGTAGCGCTCGGTCTGCGGCCCAGGTCGAATTCCGGGGATGAACCCACCCTGCTTGCGGATCTGGTCGGCCTGCTTCACCGGATCGAAGGCGATGGCGTTGTAGAAGTAGGCGAACCCCACGATGAGGGTGGCGTAGAAGATGATGTGCAGCCAGTTCTGGCTGTCGAGGACATATGTGTCGACGAAGGTCTGCAGCCAGTCCCAGTTGAAGATGTTCGTGAGCAGGGCCGGCAGCAGCAGGATCGAGCTGGCGAAGATGATCGGGATGACGCCGGCCTGGTTCACCTTCAACGGGATGTACGTGCTCTGGCCGCCGTACTGCCGCCGCCCGACGACCCGTTTGGCGAAGGAGACGGGTATGCGCCGCTGGCCCTGCTCGATGAATACGACGGCCACGAGGATGGCGATCGAGATCAGGACGAGGATGGCGAAAATGACGAATTTCTTCTCTTTGAGGATGGCGTAGTACTGGAACGGCAGCGCGCTGACCACGGACGCGAAGATCAGGATCGACATGCCGTTGCCGATCCCCCGCTGGGTGATGAGCTCGCCCATCCACATCAGCAGGCACGTACCGGCCGTGAGCGTGAGCACGACGAGCAGGACGCGGTCGAGCGGGAACCCGGGCAGCAGGATGACGTCGGGCGCCCGGCGCCCGCCCAGGAGAGCGGAGCCGCCGCCCCGGCCGAACAGGAACGTCAGCGCCGTGGCCTGCAGCAGGGCGATGGCGAGGGCGAGGTAGCGCGTCCACTGGGTGATCTTGCGCTGGCCGACGGCGCCGGCCTGCTGCCATTCCTCCAGTTTGGGCACGACGACGCCCAGGATCTGGATGATGATCGACGCCGTGATGTACGGCATGATCCCGAGGGCGAAGACGGCGAACTGACTGAGGGCACCGCCCGAGAACAGGTTGAGGAAGCCGAGGGTGCCCTGCGTCTCGGCCGACTTTTGCAGCTGCTTCACGGCCTGGAAGTCGACGCCGGGGACGGGGATGGTCGCGCCGAGCCGGTACAGCAGCACCATGAGCAAGGTGAAGAGGATCTTGTTGCGGAGATCCGGCACCTTGAAGATGTTCTTCAGGCTGGAGAGCACGCAGGGCTCCTGGTCGGGGGCGGCAGGCCGATGATCAGCGGTTGGTGAACTGGTTGCCCTTCACCGGCGGTCGCCCGGTCCGGTACGGCAGGGGCAGCACCTCAACGGTACCTCCGGCGGCCGTGATGGCAGCCTCGGCCGCCTTGGAGAATCCGTGGGCCTGGACCCGCACGGCCCGGCTGATCTCGCCACGGCCGAGCACCTTCACCAGGGCGCCCTTGTGGGCCAGCCCGTGCTCGTGCAGGGTGGCCGGCGTGACCTCGGCGAGGTCGTAGCCGGCACTGACGGCCTCGATCGTGTCGAGGTTGACGGCCTGGTACTCGACCCGGAACGGGTTGTTGAAGCCCTTCAGCTTCGGCACTCGCTGCTTCATCGGCATCTGCCCGCCTTCGAAGCCTCGCGCCACCGTGTTTCGGGCCCGCAGGCCCTTGGTGCCCCGACCGGCGGACATGCCATCATGGCCGCCCATGCCGCGCCCGACGCGCCGCTTGGCACGCGCCGCGCCGGACGCCGGCTTCAGTTCGTCGACTCTCATGACGCTTCTTCTCCGACGGTCTCGACCGTGACGAGGTGCGGCACGCGGGCGAGCATGCCCCGGATCTCGGGACGGTCGGGCAGGGTGT
>JBKOXV010000155.1:0-9551 GCA_046725105.1 bacterium
CGCGCTCGAATTCCTCCTCGACCTGATCGAAGGTGAGGGGCTCTTCGTCGTGGCCGATGATCTCCACGTCGGGTATCCGGCGGCGGCCGTAGGCGTTCTCCTGCTCCCAGTTGCGCATGAACCGGTTGAAGAACAGCACCGTGCACAGTGTCCACAGGAACACCGAGCCGCCGATCTTCATGAGGACGCCGGCCAGCTGCTGGTCGTCGACCACCGAGATCCCGAAGACGCGCGGACCGTGGTCGTACGACTTGTAGACCACGCCGTCGGCGAAGGTGAGCCATGCCGCCGGCACCGTCGGCACGAACGACTGGGCGAAGAGGTACAGGATCTTGCCGCCCGGGCTCAGCCGCACCTCGGGCAGCGGCCCGCACACCGGCATCCACATCAGCAGCGACGTGAGCACCACCATCAGGTGGAGCGAGTAGTGCAGCGGGCCGTTCGACACGGCGTTGTTCACCATGCCGGGGATGTGGATGACCATGACGCCGACGTTGAAGATGACGGCCGCCACGACCGGCTTGGTGAGCCAGCGCACGGCGGCGTACACGCGCCCGTCGCCGATGAGGAGCCGCATCAGCCACTCCGGCGTCGCCAGCAGCAGCAACGGCGGGGCGAAGTACGACAGGATCATGTGCTGCAGCATGTGGACGCTGTAGAGGTTGTTCTCGCCGATGTCGTGGATCGGCCAGTCGGAGGCGGCCCAGAGCAGCGTGATGCCGGCGGCGAAGCAGACGATCTGCTTGCCGGTGACGGTGCGCTGGCCGCGGCCGACGAAGCGGGGACCGATGGCCCGGACGGCGTACACGTAGCAGCCGACGAGCGCGGCGACGAGGACCCAGACCTCGGGGTGAGCCCGGAACCTCCAGACGTTCGGATCGGTGACGGCGGCCAGCATGCGGCCACCTCCCCTACTACGAAGCGAAGAAGTGGAACGTGGCCAGGGCCGTGCAGTAGACGGCGACGGCGAGGAAGAAGCCGGCCCAGAACAACCGGCCGAAGATCTTGGCATCGAACTTGAGGTGCATGAAGAACAACACCACCAGCACGAACTTCACGGCCATGAGGATCAGCAGGAGGGGCAGGAAGGCGTCGCCGAGCCAGTCGGCGTAGCTGGCGGAGACCTCCATGCCCGTGAGCACGAAGAGCGCCAATGCGACCTTGATGTAGAGCAGGTCACGGGGATGCTCGGCCTCGTGGGCGGAGTCGTAGTCGACCGCCGGCTCGACCGGCTCGGGATGCTCGACGGCGGAGTGGTCGACGGTACTCACTGGCGGCTCTTCCACGACAACCGACACGCTAGAGCTACTGCGGCTCCGAGGCCGCCAGCCGCGGCGACATGCTCACGCGGCGACACATGCACCGTGTCTTTGATGAGCTCGCTTCGCTCGCTCATGATGGAATCAAGTACACCAGGGTGAAGATGACGATCCACACGATGTCGACGAAGTGCCAGTACAGGCCCACGATCTCGACGACCTCGGCCCGGTCGCCCGAGATGCTGCCGCGCAGGGTGATGGCCACCAGCGACATCAACATGATGATCCCGATGGTGACGTGGGCGCCGTGGAAGCCGGTCAGCGTGTAGAAGCTCGACCCGAACAGGTTGGTGGTGAAGCCGAGGCCCTCCCGGTAGAAGGCGCTGAACTCGTACACCTGGCCGCCCACGAACGTGGCGCCGAGAAGGGCTGTCGTGGTGAGCCACAGCCGGGTGCGGCGGACGTCGCCCCGGTGGGCCGCCGACACGGCCAGCACCATCGTCAGTGAGCTCATCAGCAGCACGAATGAGCTCACGGACGTGAACGGGATGTCGTACACCGTCTCGGGGCGGGGACCCCCCTGCGAGCGGCCTCGGTACAGCATGTAGGTGGAGATCAGCCCGCCGAAGAGCAGGCACTCCGAGCCGAGGAACAGCCACATGGCCAGCTTGTTGTTCGACAGGCCGGTCGAGGTGTGGAGATGACCCTCGTCCTCGGGCGCGAAGTCGTGGGGCGTCTCGACGGCGGCAGGAGTGAGGGTGACGTCAGCCAACGGTGGCCAGCTCCTTGCTCGCGCTGGCGGGAGGATCCTCGTCCTCTCCACTGGCGACCGATGGCTCCTGGGCCCATCCGTACACGCCGAGCAGCACGATGATGCCGCCGATGACCGAGATTACGGGGTTGTAGATGAGCCCGATGGCCATGACGGGCAGGCCGAACGACACCACGAGCGGCCAGTACGACGGCGAGGGCATGTGGATGTGGTGGTCGGCGTTGCGCTCTTGCTCGGCGAGGAGATCCTCGACGGTGGCCACCTTCTGGAGGGTGCCCGTCTCCTCGTCCTCGGCGTACTTGCGGTGGAAGAACTCGTCGATGGTGTGGACGACGGGCACGGCGTCGAAGTTGTGTTCCTTCGGGGGGCTGGTGGTCATCCACTCGTAGCTGCGGGCGTCCCACGGATCGAGCGGGGCGTTCTTCGGGCCCCGCAGGCTCCGATAGGCGTTGATGATGAAGAAGAGCACGCCGACGGCGATGATGAACGCGCCGACGGTCGACACGAAGTTCCAGAACTCGAAGCCCTCGTTGGCCGGGAACACATAGGTGCGCCGGGCCTGGCCCTGGAGACCGAGGACGTGCATCGGCCCGAAGGTGAGGTTCATGCCGATGATCATGAACCAGAAGTTCCACATTCCGAGCCGCTCGCTCAACATCCGGCCGAAGATCTTGGGCCACCAGTAGTAGAAGCCGGCGAAGAACCCCAGGATGGCCCCGCCGAAGAGCACGTAGTGGAAGTGGGCCACGATGTAGTAGGTGTCGGTCTGCTGGGTGTCCGACGGCGACACGGCGTGAGTGACACCGGACAGCCCGCCGATGGTGAACTCGATCACCAGCCCGATGGCGAAGCACATCGACGTCGTGAACTGGAGGCTGCCGCCCCACATGGTGGCCAGCCAGTTGATGATCTTCACGCCCGTCGGCACGGCGATGAACATCGTGGTGGCCGAGAACACGGCCACCGAGATCGGTCCGAGGCCAGAGGCGAACATGTGGTGAGCCCACACGCCCCAGCCCATGAAGCCGATGGCGGCCCCCGAGAACACCACGAACGGATAGCCGAACAACGGCTTGCGTGAGAACACCGGTAGAACCTCCGACACGATGCCGAAGGATCCGAGGATGAGGATGTACACCTCGGGATGGCCGAATATCCAGAACAGGTGCTGCCACAACAGGGGATCGGCGCCGGCGCTCACGTTGAAGAAGGTGGCGCCGAACAGCCGCTGGAACCCCAGGAGGAACAGCGCCACCGTGATCACCGGGATGGCGAACACCAGCAGGAACTGGACCACCATCACCATCCACGTGAACACGGGCATCTTCATCAGCGTCATGCCCGGCGCCCGCATGTTGAGGATGGTGACGATCAGGTTGACGGCGCTGGTGAGCGAGGCGATGCCGGTGATCTGGAGGGCGAGGAGCCAGAAGTCGACGCCGTGCGTGGGCGAGAACACCACGCCGCTGTTGGGCGAGTAGCAGAACCAGCCACAGTCGGGTGAACCGCCGAGGAACGGGCTGAGGTAGAGGAAGATGCCGCCCATGAGGAACGTCCAGAACCCGAAGGCGTTCAGACGGGGAAATGCGACGTCGCGCGCGCCGATCTGGAGCGGCACCAGGTAGTTGGCGAGCGCCGCCACCATCGGCATGACGAACAGGAAGATCATCGTCGTGCCGTGCATCGTGAACAGCTCGTTGTAGGTGCCGGCCGACAGGATGGACCCGTTGGGCCGGGCCAGCTGGAGCCGGATCAGCAGAGCCTCGCCCCCGCCGATGATGAAGAAGGCGAAGGCGGTGAAGCCGTACATCAAGCCGATCTTCTTGTGATCGGCGGTGAAGGCCCAGCTCTTCCAACCGGTGGTGGCACTGGGCCTTCGGAACACACCGAGGGTCTGGCGCGGGGCGACCACCCCGGCGGGGGGAAGCTCCAGTGTTCTCGGTGGTTGCTCGACGATGGCCATCAGCGTTCCTCTACACCGCTCACTTCAACGTTGACAGGTAGGCGATGAGCTGGGCGATCTGCGCCTCCGACAGCCCGAGGTTGGGCATACCCCGGTACTTCCCGTCGGAGTCCTGCTGGGCGTACATGGGGATCACGGCGGGTGGGTTCCGCAACCATTTTGCGAGCTCGGGCGCGTTGAGACACGACACCGGAGTGCCGGTGGGAAGGCCGCCGAGGTCGCCCGTGCAGCCCGGCACCTCGAGGTTGAGGGCAGACCCGGCGAACGTGGTGCGGCTCATCAGGTGGGTGAGGTTCGGGGCGGCGCCGGCCACCAGCTGTTCATTGGCCTGGGAGACGATCAGCTGGCCGTTGGCGTCCTTCAGGCCGTTGATGGTGTGGCATCGGGCGCACTGGCTGACGAAGACGGTCTCGCCCGCGAGGGCCGTCGGGTCGGTGGGCGGGGACACCAGCTGGTGCTGGTTCTCGACCCAGGCGTCGTACTGATCCTGGGGCAGGGCCTTCACGCGCATGCGCATGTTGGCGTGCGACAAGCCGCAGTACTCGGTGCACTGGCCGTAGAAGTCACCTGCCTGGTCGGCCTCGATCGTGAGGGGTTGCACCCGGCCCGGTACGGCGTCGCGCTTGCCGTTGAGCGCCGGGATCCAGAACGAGTGGATGACGTCGCGCGACGTGATCGAGAGGGCGACGGCCTTGCCGACCGGAATCACCATCTCGTTGGCGGTCACGATCGGGACGCCCTCGGCGCTCGTCACGTCCGGGTACTGGAACTCCCACCACCACTGCTGCCCGATCACGGTGACGTTCAACGGGTCCTGCGGCTTCTCGGCCAGCTTGAACAGCGTGTTGATGGTGAAGACAGCGACGACGGCCAGCAGGACGCCCGGCAGGATCGTCCACATCACCTCGAGCTTGGGGGCACCGTGGATCTGCTTCGGGACGTCGCCCTCTCGGCCCTTCCTGCGGCGGAAGCGCACCATGATGAACAGGGTGATCACGAACACGAGGACGCCGATGACCCCGGCGATGATGAAGACCGGAACCTGGAGGTTCTGGATGTCCTGTGCCTCCGGCCCCTTCGGATCGAACGTGTCGAGCGGGGCGTCGCTGGCGCAGCCGGCCACCGCCAGGGCGAAGACCGCGAGACCCAAGGGGGCCCACCGGCGCCACCGGCGCGGGTGAGGGTGGTGCGCAACCGCCACTGTGTGCACGGTACCCGTGGCAGCCCGGCGCCTCCGAATGCGGGTCATGGCACCCGCACCTGTCCGGCGATGACGCCGACATTGTCGCCGGCCTGGGCTCGGTACTCGAATACGCCGGGCTTGGGCATGGTGACGGTGAGCACCTGGGACTTGCCCGTGCCGATGTAATCGGTGTGGAGCGTGATGGGGACGGTGATGGCGTTGCCGGCGGCGTCCTTCACTGGTTGGCCGTTCTCATCGAGCTTGGGTTCGGTACCGGCGACGACCACCAGCTGGCGGGGTACGTCGCTCTCGTTGACGAACAGCAGGTTGCTGGGCGCAGAGCGCGGGATGGTGAGGTCGGGCAGGCTCGACATTCCTTCGCTGACCGTGACGGTGGCGGCCACGTTGGCCTTGTCGCCGACGGCGTTCGACGTCTTCTTGTCGGGACCGACCTCCTCCTCGTGGTGGACGAGCTCGCCCCGTTCGCCCTGCAGGGCGCCGGCGATGCCGGCCGTGAGAATGCCGGCGCCGCCCAGGACGAGCACCGTGGCCACCGCCACGCCGGGGATCTTGCGGGGCGTGGACAGCAAGGCGCCGGCGACGAGGACGATGGCGCCGAGGCCGATGAAGACGACGACAGCGACGCCCTTCGGGATAGCCAGCATCAGACGGGAGAACCCGTAGATCACCAGGCCGACGGCGAGGGCGCCGAGGACGGGGAACTCGAGGGGGTGCATCAACCGGCCCCGGATCCGATGGTTGTACTCGGGATCGTCCGACGCCCGGTCCGACCAGGCCTGCACCGCCCACTCGATCGTGGTGGCGACGAGGACGACGACGCCGCCCAGGAACCAGCGGCGGTCGTAGACGAGGCCGATCGCCATGAGGCCAACCCCGAAGGCGCCGACGATGGGCCAGATGCTCGGTGACACGCGGGGGCCACGTCCGTACCCTTCGGCGTCGGCCGCGGACGCCGCCTCGACGGCGGGGGCGGCTACGTCGGTGTCGCGAAAGGCGATGATGACGCCGCCGAGGAACGTCGCGACGACGGCCACCGAGAAGATGACGATCGTGCCGAGGAACTCGAGGTCGGTGCTGTACCAGTAGACGACGCCGGCGACGAAGGCGGCGGCGGCGATCCCGAAGTACAGCTTCGAGCCGGTGGTGAACATCGCCCGTCCCTACTTCACCACGTACACGACGTACCAGACGGCGGTGAACGCCGCGGTCAGGAAGTGCCAGTAGAGGGCCAGGGCGGAGATGCCCTCGTGGCGCTTGGAGCTGTAGCGGCCACCGAGAGACCGGAAGATCACGACCATCGCCATCACGATCCCGGCGATCAACGCCGCCACGAAGGTGCCGGTGACGGCATAGAAGAGGTTGGCGTACTCGTTCGTGCCGATGCCCAGCTCGAGCTGCTGGTAGATGTACGCCTGGGCGTTCAGGACGGCGATCCCGAACACGACGACGAGTGATACCGCCACCGCGGTGTCACGGCGATCGTCGCGTGCCATGGCGTACACGGCCCACTGCACCATCACCGACGCGCCGATCATGATGATGAGCATCATGTTGGGCGCGACCATGGCGATGGAGACGCCCTTGGGCAGCCACGCCGCGGTCGTGCCGCCGGCGGCGTCGCGCCGGTTGACCCAGACGGCCAGCATCCCCATGAAGAGCATGGCGGCGGCGGCGCAGACGAAGGCGGTGCCGACCAACAGCATGCGTGGCCGCGGCGGCGCTGGTGCGGGAGGCAGCCCGAGGCTCACGATGCCGCCTCACGCCGATCGAGGAGTGGGGACGCCGACGAGACGACGGGCGGCTCGGCGAAGTTGCCGTCGGGTGGCGGCGAGGTGGTGGCCCACTCGAGCGTCTGGCCCTGCCACGGATCGTCGCCGGCGGCGGGGCCGCGGGTGAACCCCCGGCCGGCCTCGGCGATGACACCGAGGAGCACCAGCGCCATCACGACGTAGCCGATGCCCGACAGCGCGTTGAGGAAGCCGACCGGACCGTCGATGTCGAAGCTCGAAACGGTGCCCGCCGGCTGCTTCAGGAAGCCGAGGATGACGTCCGGGATGCCGATGAGCGCCACGCCCAGCAGGCCGAGCAGGGCCAGGCCGCGAAAGGCGGCTTCGGACAGGCGGCGACCCCACAGCTTGGGACCCCAATAGGCCAGGCCCCCGAGGCCAGCCAGCACGGCCCCGTAGGACACCAGGTTGAGCTGGGCGAACCCGTAGACGGTGCCTTCCAACTCCAGCCCTGGGAACGGCAGGAGGACGCCGACCGCGGCGCCGGCGAGGGCGATGAGGAGGGCGGCCACGGCGAAGAACAGCGGCGATCCGGGCAAGGGGCGGCCGGACTTCAGCGTGAGGGCCACGGCGCCGAGCACGAGCAGCGGCGGCAGCACCGCGCCGATGGCGGCGAGCTTGGCGAGGAAGGAGTGGCCCACGCCCGGGTACAAGCCGGCCTGGAACCAGGCGCCGAAGCCGAGCACGCCGGCCAGCCCGATGCCGATGAGGACCGATTCGGGCTTCTGGAGCCGGGTCCGGGCGAAGGTGCCGGTGGCGTCGGCGATGTAGCCGTAGGCGGCGACGGCGTAGGCGAACAGCTGGGGCGCCACCAAGGCCCAGCCGATGTACGTGGGGATGCCGAGGTTGCCGGCGAACACCACGCGGCCGTAGCGGTGGTCGACGTACAGGTAGATGAGGTCGCCGACGAGCACGGGGAGGCTGAGGATCAAGATCGAGGCGCTCACCAGGACGCCCCACGCGAAGAACGGCACGCGGTCGAGATACATCCCGGGCGCCCGGAGAGTGCACACCGTGGTGGCCAGGCAGACGGCGTTCAGGACGAGGGCGGCGATGACGACGACGAAGGCGGCGAGGAACAGGTCGACGGCGACCGAGCGGCCTCCGCCGGGGCCGCCGTTGGCCAGGTAGGACCCCACCATCACGCCCGAGCCGACCAGCCACGTCCAGAACGAAAGGGCGGCGGCGCGGGGGAAGGCGATGCCGCGGGCGCCGATCTGCAGCGGCACGACGGCCGTGGCCAACCCGAACAACAGCGGCACCACCACGCAGAAGACGAGCGTGACCCCGTAGTACGAGTAGAGCTGGTTGACGGCATCGGCCTGCACGATCTGCACGCCGCCGCCGTCGACCCGCTCGAAGGCCAGGAGAGCCCCGACCACCAGGTCGGCCACCGCGAACAGCAGGGCCCACACGACGAAGAGCCGCCCGATCTTCTTGTGGTCCCCGGTGGTGAGCCAATCCACGAGGGGATGGGGTTGCGCCCGCGCTGCCGTGGGCGCGGCGACGGGCTCGGCAGCCGGCGCGTCGGGTCGGGTTTCGAGGATCGTCATGGCGTCGGCGGCGACATTACCCACCCGGGTGGCGGGACTTTGAAATCTCGTTCACAAGCCGTATCGGACCAGCGTGTCGACGGCAAGGGCCCCGAAAAGCAGGGTCGTATAGGTGATGGAGTAGCTGAAGAGCCGCATGGCGCGCCGAGGCGACGGGTAGCGGCGCAGGCCGAGCACCGAGGTGACGAAGACGCCGCCGAGGACGAAGGCGGCGACCGCGTAGATCCAGCCGGTCGGCGCCACGGGGACGAGCACCATCGTCACGATCCACAGGGCGATCGTGTAGTTCAGCATCTTTCGGCTGGTGACGTCCATGGACTCGACGGCGGGCAGCATCGGGACGTCGGCCAACCGGTAGTCCTCGGCGTAGCGGATCGCGAGGGCCCAGAAGTGGGGTGGCGTCCAGAGGAACACGGCGGCGAAGAGGACGACGGGAGTCCAGCTGAGGCTGTTCGTGACCGCCGCCCATCCGACGAGCACGGGGACGGCACCGGCGGCCCCGCCGATCACGATGTTCTGGGTGGACGTGCGCTTCAGCCACAGCGTGTAGACGAAGACGTAGAAGAGGGTGGCGGAGAGAGCGAGGATCGCCGAGAGCGGATTGACGAGGAACCAGAGCTCGGCCACGGCGGCCGCTTCCAGGAGGACGGCGAACACGAGGGCGGCCCATGGGGTGACCATTCCGGTGACCAACGGACGGTGCTGCGTGCGGGGCATCAACCGGTCGATGTCGCGATCGACGTACATGTTCACGGCGTTGGCCCCGCCGGCGGCCAGCGTGCCGCCGAGCAAGGTGGCCGCCACCAGCCCGAGCGACGGCAGGCCCTGCTCGGCCAGGATCATCGTCGGGATCGTGGTGACGAGCAGCAGCTCGATGATGCGGGGTTTGGTGAGCGCCACGAAGGCACCGCCGCGAGCGCGTCGCGTCAGAGGTGGTGCGGCGGCGGCGAACGACATCGACCCGACACTAGGAGTCGCGGCCGAAATGCTCAAAGCGGGCCGCGGTCCTACGA
>JBKOXV010000182.1:0-4923 GCA_046725105.1 bacterium
CGGTCGAGGCGGCCAAGAACGTGCACGGGGTGGAGGCTGTGCCGGGGAGCCCAGCCATGGTCCTGGTTGTGTGGACTGACGACGTCGATGAGGCCTACCGGAAACTGGTGGCCGCCGGGGTTCCTACAGTTCAGCCGCCGCACCACACCGGCAACAACAACCGCAACGCCCTACTGCGCGATCCCGATGGAAATCTCGTGGAGATCGTCGCCAAGAGTTCGTGATATCGAGCGTCCACAACTGCGCCTGTGCACTCCCTAGCCAGGTGCTGTCATCCGGTGTGTCCGCGAGACATTGGTGCGACGGTATCGCGGGCTAGCGTTGGGTTGGCCGCGCCCATTCGCCGCTCGCGCCTGCCAGCGGCCGTCCGATGAGCCAGTGGTGACCGAAGGGGTCGGCCAACCGCCCCTGGCGCAGCCCATACGACTGGTCAACGATTGGCGCGATCTCGATGGCGCCGTTAGCGATCGCCTGCTCGGCGAACGCGTCAGGGTCGGCGACCAGCAGGTTGAGCCTCACCGAGGTGCCGTTGAGCGTCTGCGGACTGAAGTTGGACACCTCCGGTGCCTCATCGGCCACTCGAAAGCGGGCACCGCCGATGGCCATCTCCGCGACGATCCTGCCGTCGAGGTAGGTGTTCCGGTAGATCTCCTCCGCCCCAAACGCCCGCTGGTAGAACGCCACCGCCAGCACGGCATCCGTTACGGTCAGGACCGGCGTGATCGTGCTGTCAAACGCCTCCATTGCGGCAGTATCCCGCCAGCGGGCGCCTGATAGCCCTGTATGCCGTCGGTGAATTGCTAGGCGATGCCTCCTGTTGGTGTGACGGGTCGTCCGAAGCCCAGGAAGAGGTCTCCACGATCCCGTGGCGGTGCCGTTCGTCGGCATGGAAGTCAGCGGGCCAAACGGTACGCGCGCCGGTCAGCACAGCCTCGCAGAGGTGGAGCGCCCACATGCCCGCCCCACGCAGGTCGGCCCCCCGCAATTCGGCCCTGCGAAGGTCGGCGCCGTTCAGGTGGGCGCCGGCGAGGTTAGCGTCCGCGGGCGACGACCGGGCGAGGTTGGCGCGCCTGAGCTGGGTGTCGGTCACCGTAGCCCCGTCGATCTGGACTCCGCGAATGTCCACTCGCGACAGATCGACGGCCCACATGGCGTTGGGATCGGGGCGGCAACCGAGCGCCTCTGCCGCGGCTTTGGACGTCCGGGAGGCGGACCTGCGGCCAGGACAATTGCTCGTCCACGGTGGGAGTCGGATGTTGCGGCCCAGCCGGCGCGCGTGCCGCGCGTTTCAGCAGGTACTTGCGAGCCAGCGTGGCCCGGTTGAGACCACGCTGGCTCAGGACATCGGTCACGCCAGCGGCCCGAAGAAGGCCTGCAGGTCCGCCGCGAGCTGGGCGGGGGCCTCCATCGCCGGGAAATGCTTGCCGCGCTGGAACTCGGTCCAGTGCGCGTCGGCCGGTGCGGGGACAAGCTTGCGTACAGTCTCGTCCGCGCCGAAGACCGCGAAGCCCTGCGGTACGGTCGGCGGCGCGCCCCAGTCGGACGAGTGCGCCTGCTCATACAGGGTGTGCGCAGCGGTGGCGCCGGAGCGGGTGAACCAGTACAGGCTGACCGTGGTGAGTAGCTGGTCGCGGTCGACCGGCAGGTCGGTCCATTCGTGGACCTTCTCGGCGATCCAGGCGAGCTGCAGCAGCGGTGAGTCGACCAGGCCGTAGCCGATGGTCTGCGGCCGGCTGTTCTGGATCGCCAGATAGCCGGAGCCTTCCGTCTTGAACGCGTCCATCCGGGCCAGGATCAGCTTGTCGACCGGGTCGTTCTCGTCGAGCCCGTCCGCCATCCCGGGGAGGAAGGTAGCGACGTTCGCGGCGGTCAGCGGATCGGTCACCACGTGTACGCCGATCACATGCTCGGCGTCGAGGCCGGCGACCGCGCCGGAGACGCCGGCGCCGACGTCGCCGCCGTGCACGCCGTACCGCTCATAGTCGAGCCGCCGCATCAGCTCGACCCAGGCGCGTGCGGTACGACCCATCGCCCAGCCGGTCGCGCCCAGCGGGGTCGAAAACGCATACCCGGGCAGGGACGGTGCGACGACGTGAAAGGCCTGGCCGGCGGCCGGGTTGACCAGCGGCTCGATCAGGTACAGGAACTCGGCGACAGAGCTCGGGAAACCGTGCGTGATCAGCAGCGGCTTCGCGTCGGACTGGTCGGATCTGACATGCAAGAAGTGGATGCGCTGGCCGTCGATCTCGGTAGTGAACTGTGGGTACTGGTTGAGCCGCGCCTCCTGGGCGCGCCAGTCGTACTCCGCGCGCCAGTACTCGGCGAGTTCCTTCAGATAGCCCAGCGGCACGCCGCGGGTCCACCCGACGCCGGGCAGCTCGTCGGGCCAGCGGGCGTTGGCGAGCCGGTCGTGCAGGTGGTCGAGGTCAGCCTGGGGGATCTCGATGCGGAAGGGCCGGATGCCGTCGGTCATCGCGCTTCTCCTTGTCAACGGGTCGGTACGAACGGTCGCCCAGCGACGAGCTCTTGTGCTCACGCGGAGAAGACTAGGAACAATAGGGGAAAGAATCGTTCCTAGATTGGCCACAGGATCGAAGAATGTTGGGAACTTCCGCGCGGCTCCTGCGCCTGCTGTCCCTGTTGCAGGCTCGGCGCGACTGGACCAGTACCGAGCTCGCCACCCGGCTCGGCGTCACCACTCGTACCATCCGCAATGACATGGACCGGTTGCGCAGGCTCGGCTATCCGGTCGACGCGCGGCCGGGTGTGGCCGGCGGGTACCGGCTCGGCACGCACGGTGCCCTGCCGCCACTGCTACTCGACGACGAGGAGGCCGTAGCGGTCGCGGTCGGATTGCGTACCGCCGCGAGCGGCTCGATCGCGGGGATCGAGGAGACCTCGGTGCGTGCGCTGGCGAAGCTGCAGCAGGTGCTTCCCTCGCGGCTGCGCCACCGGATCAGCGCATTTCAGTCGTACACGCTGCCGATGCCATCGCACGGCCCGCAGGTGGATCCAGAGGTGCTGACCGTGATCGCGAGCGCCTGTCGGGACCGTGAGCGACTCCGGTTTGACTACCGGGCTCATTCCGGGGCGGCCAGTCGGCGCTCGGTGGAGCCGTACCGCCTGGTGAACGACCGTCGGCGCTGGTACCTGGTGGCCTGGGACATGGACCGAGACGCCTGGCGGACGTTCCGGGTCGACCGGATCGAGCCGCGGACGCCGACCGGGCCGCGCTTCACGCCCCGCGCGCTACCGCCCGACCGGGAGATCGTGGCCCAGGTGGCAAGCGGAGTTGGCGAGGCGACCTGGCGGTACCGGGCGCGGGTGATCGTGCACGCACCCGCGCCTTACGTGCGAGGTCGGCTCCCGATCCCCGTGGAGGTGCAGTCCCTAGGCGAGGACCGATGCGCATTCGAGCCAGGCTCGGACCATCCGGAGCTGCTTGCCCTCTATCTGGGAATGCTGGACGCGGACTTCACGATCGTGGACTCGCCAGAGCTGGTGGACGCGCTGCGCAAGCTGACGACGCGATATCAGCGCGCGATCGCGGCCAGCCAGCAGACATCTGGCTAGCTCGCGCCGCGGCGCACGCTTTCCGGTTTCAGCGTGAGCGAACGTTGGTATGGAAACCTCGACGCTGTCGAAGAACGCCGCCTCCGTCGTGCCACAATCCGACGGGTGACTCGTGATCTGTGGGACCTGCGCGTCGCGGCCGGTTACGACGAGGCGTCAGCCGACATGTACGCGCCGCCGGTGTTGCAACCGGCGTTAGAGTTCCTCGCTGCTCTCGCTCCTGGCGGGCGGGCCTTGGAGTTTGCCATCGGCACGGGACGTGTCGCCCTACCCCTTAGCGCGCACGGGTTGACGGTCTACGGCATCGATAGTTCACAGCCGATGGCCGAGGTGCTCCGCGTGAAACCGGGCGGCGACCGGGTCGAGGTGGTCATCGGTGACATGGCTCAGGACTGTGTTCCCGGGACGTTTGACCTCGTCTACGTCGTCTACAACGCGATCACGTGCCTGCTGACGCAAGGTGAGCAGGTCGCGTGCTTTCGCAATGCCGCCCGGCACCTGCGTCCCGGCGGGCGGTTCGTCGTCGAGGTGTTCGTGCCGGACCTGCAGCGACTTCCGGTCGGGGATGGCAAGGCAAGCGTCTTCCACTCTCCGCACCGGTTCGTGTGGCCGTCCGAACTGGACCTCATGGGAGAACTCGCGGGCTTGCGCCTGCTCGAACGCTGGGCCGACTGGAAGCGGGCGCCGTTCACGGCAGAAAGCCGATCGCATGTTTCGGTCTGGGCGAAGCCGGACTGACGCGCGAACATCCGCTCTTGCCGCAGGTAGCACGTCCGGAACAGCCGGTCAATAAGGAGGTTCTGTGCCAGCGGCGGTAACCCCGCGTTGGTAGCTGCCGCTGCGGCGTTGTGATCTTCAGCGGCTAGCCGGACGATCGTCCATTGAGCCCAGAGACCAGCGTGATCTAGCGGCGTCACACCTTGGACCCCGCCGGGCAGGCCATCATGATGAGCAAGCCGCTCGGCTACGAATAACCGAGCCAACCCGCCATAGAGGTCGAAGACGACAGCCTGGAGGCACTCAAAGCTCGTAGCACCGCAGGGCGGTCACAGACGGGCGATGTCGACGAGGCTAAGGCTGCCGATACCTTCGACTGCCCGGGGCGGACATGTCCGGCGAAGTACTGACTCGTGGTGGTCGTGCCGATGCGGTCGGACGAGTTCCGGTACAGGTGCTGTTTCCTGGTGCACCTCAGTCAGCTGGCCGCACACAGCCGACCGGTCAACATGCCTGCCAGGATTGCTGCTGACGCTGACGCTCACGCTCACGTCCAGAGCCCAACTCCCGCCACTCCGGACGACCACCCAGCCACGCATCGGCTAGAATCTCCGCCGTTGCCCGACCCGGACA
>JBKOXV010000040.1:0-14110 GCA_046725105.1 bacterium
TCCCCATGCTGTTGGAGTTCGCCCTGGTGACGGCCGTCATCATGGTAACGGGCGCATGGAGCTCGCCGTTCGTGTTCTCGCTCTTGCCCACGGCGATGCTGGCCGGCTTCAGCCGAGGCTCGGTGTTCGCGGCCCGTCTCACCCTGACGTGCGCGGTGATCATCAGCGCCCAGCACATCTTCGTGAACGCCGCGAGCGTCGCCGACGGCGGGCGCGACAGCGCCGCCTGGCTCGCCGTCTCGGCGGTGGTCGCCGTCACCAGCGGCGTGGCGCGCCAGGTGTCGAAGGAATCGGCGCGCCAGCAGTCGCTCGCCCTCGACCGCCTCGGGCGCCTGGCCGAGGCCAACGCCCTCCTGTTCTCGTTGCACCGCGTGGCGCAGACGCTGCCGGCCTCGCTCGATCTCGACGAGGTGCTCGACTCGACGATCACTCGGATGCGAGACCTCATCGACTCCGACAGCGTCACCGTCCTGCTCTACGAGGAGTCGGACGGCAGCTGGGTGCCGGTTCGCCGCAAGGGCAACCGCGACCAGGCCACCCTCGACAGCGAGACGCTGCCGCAGCCGCTGCAGCTGGCCCTCCAGGCCCGCGGCACCGTGAACGAGCCGGACCTGGCCAAGGCGGACGGACCGGGCTTGGCGCCGCGGGCGGCGTCGGGCCTGTACTCCTCGCTGCGGGCCCGGGGCGCCCAGATCGGCCTCATCGCCGTCGAGTCGACCGGCGCCAACCGCTACGGGCCCAAGGACGTCGAGCTCCTGAACGGACTGGTCGAGCCGCTCGGCGTCGCCATCGACAACGCCCGGTGGTTCTCCCGACTCCGCTCGATCGGCGCCGACGAGGAGCGCAGCCGCATCGCCCGCGATCTCCACGACCAGATCGGGCAATCGCTCGCCTACCTCGGCTTCGAGCTCGACCGGGCCGTCAAGGTCACCAACCGGAGCAAGTTCCAGCCCGTCATCGTCGACCTCCGCGACCAGGTCCGCAGCGTGGTGAAGGAAGTGCGCGAGACCTTGTACGACCTCCGGGTCGACGTCAGCGACGTGCAGGACGTGGGCGCCACCATGCAGCTCTTCTGCGACCGGGTCCACGAGCGCAGCGGCCTGGAGATCAAGATCGATCGGAGCGAGACGGGTCGGTTGCCGCTGCTGCAGGAACGGGAGCTGTGGCGCATCGCCAAGGAGGCGGTGATGAACGCCGAGCGTCACGCCAAGGCGTCGACGCTCACGATCCACTGGCAGTGTGACGGCAAGCGGGCTGAGCTGGAGGTGGCCGACGACGGCGTCGGCTTCGACCGGCGGCGGGGGCGGGAGGATTCCTACGGCATCGTGGGCATGCGGGAGCGGGCCACCACCATCGGCGCCATGCTCGACATCCGTTCTGCACGTGGCGCGGGCACTACCGTCCGAGTTGTGCTGGACCCGGAGGACGGAGGAGTACCGCAGTGACCATCCGCTTGATGCTCGTCGACGACCACCGCATGCTCCGCGAGGGCCTTCGGCGCTCCCTCGAAGAAGAGGGCTTCTACGTAGTCGGCGAGGCCGCTGACGGCGAGGCCGCCGTTCGCCTCGTCCCGGCGGCCAAGCCCGACGTGATCCTGATGGACGTCTCGATGCCCGATATGGACGGGATCGAAGCCACCAAGCGCATCCTCCAGAACGCGCCCGAGCAGCGCGTCGTGATGTTGACGATGCACGCCGACAAGGACCTCATCGACCAGGCCATCAAGGCCGGTGCCGTCGGATATCTCACCAAGGACTGCTCGATCGACGAGGTCACCGAGGCGGTCCGTATGGCCGCCAACGGCGAGACGGCCCTGTCCCCCGCCCTGGCCAAGACGATGCTCACCGAGGTGCGCAAGATCGACGAGAAGGCGGCGCGGGAGGAGGATCGCCTCGTCACAAAGCGCGAGGAAGAGGTCCTCCAGCTCATCGCCGACGGCTGCTCGACCCCCGAGGTCGCCCAGAAGCTCTACATCAGCCAGAAGACGGTGAAGAACCACCTGGCGTCGATCTACGAGAAACTCAACGCCCGGGACCGCACCCAGGCCGTCCTGCTGGCGGTGCGGATGGGGATCGTCAAGCTGACGTGAACCCCTCCCGAGGCTGTCAGCCCACGTTCGACATAGCCGGACCTCGCCTACCTGCTTCGGGGATGGCGGCGAGTCTTACTCGGTGGGCGGCTCGCCGGCGTCGGCGGCCTCGCCGCCCGGGGCTTCGCCGGCGGGGGCTTCGCCTTCGGGGGGTTCGCCTTCGGGGTACTGCTCGTAGTACTCGGCCCACGCCGCCTCCCGTTCGGCGTCGTCGGCGGTGCCGATGTAGTTGCCCTGGTCGTCGAAGGCGTGATCGCCGAAGTGCTCGCGGTACTCCTCGGCCACCTCGCCGCCCTCGGCGGCCTGCTTGATCGAGAGGCTGATCCGGCGCCGGGCCAGGTCGAGGTCGATGATCTTCACCCACAGCTCCTCACCGGGGGTGACGACCTGCTCGGGGAGGTCGACGTGGCGGGCCGACATCTCCGAGATGTGGACCAGGCCCTCGATCCCTTCGCCGACCTGCACGAAGGCGCCGAACGGCACGAGCTTGGTGACGCGGCCGTAGACGAGCTCGCCGACGCGGTGGGTGGAGGCGAACTCCTGCCACGGGTCCTGCTGGGTGGCCTTCAGCGACAGGCTGATGCGCTCGCGGTCGAGGTCGACGTCGAGCACCTGCACCGTCACCTCGTCGCCGACTTGCACGACGGAACCCGGGTGGTCGACGTGCTTCCACGACAGCTCCGACACGTGAATGAGCCCGTCCATGCCGCCCAGGTCGACGAAGGCGCCGAAGCTGACGACGCTCGACACGACGCCCTTTCGGACCTCGCCCGGCTTGAGGTTGTGCAGGAAGTCCTCGCGCTGCTCCTTCTGCGTCTCTTCGAGATAGGCCCGCCGGGACAGCACGACGTTGTTGCGGTTCTTGTCGAGCTCGATGATCTTGGCCTGGAGCTCACGGCCGACGTACGGCTGGAGGTCGCGGACGCGGCGCAGCTCGACCAGCGACGCCGGCAGGAAGCCGCGCAGTCCGATGTCGAGGATCAGGCCGCCCTTGACGACCTCGATGACCGGGCCGGACACGACGCCGTCGGACTCCTTGACCTTCTCGATGGTGCCCCACGCCCGCTCGTACTGGGCCCGCTTCTTCGACAGGACGAGCCGGCCCTCCTTGTCCTCCTTCTGGAGAACGAGGGCCTCGACCGAGTCACCGAGCGAGACGACCTCGTGGGGATCGATGTCGTTGCGGATGGACAGCTCGCGGGCCGGGATGACGCCTTCGGACTTGTAGCCGATGTCGAGCAGGACCTCGTCCTTGTCGACCTTCACCACCGTGCCCTGGACGATCTGGCCGTCCTCGACATCGACGAGGGTGCCGGCGATGGCATCGGCGAAGGACATGCCCAGGTCGTCAGCGGTGACCTGGCGGGGGGTGTACGTGCCGTCCTCGGCGAAGGTGCCCTCGGTGGAGGGGCTGGATTCGGAGGAGGGGACGGGGGTCGGGGACTCGGACAACAGAGAGGTCTACTTTCGGCGGTTTTGGCGATGATCGAACGGACTGAAGGGGCGCGCCAACAAAACTGCCTCACCGGCGGCCCCATAATCGTAGCACCGACCAGGCCGTTCTCCGCTCATGCTGTGGCGCCGAGCTTCGTGGCCACCACGAGGAATTCGGGGGATTCGGTAGTCGGGGCGTCGCGGTGGTAGGCGCCCGGCTCCACCGACCAGATCGCGTCGAGGCGCAGGCCGGCCGCCTCCACGAGCGCCGCCAGCTCGGTCGGTGTGAAGCAGTGCGTCCACAGGTCGACCGTCATGGGCGCGCCGGCTTCGTCGCGGACTTCGGTGCGTTCGTGGTTGATACCGGTGGCAGCGTCGAGCCGTCCCTCGCCGTAGCGGACCTGGAAGTAGGCATTGAACGCCGTGACGGCGAGGCGACCACCGGGCCGCAGGGCACGAGTCATCCCCACTAGGACGGCGGCGTCCTCGCCGGGCCCGGTCACGAGGCCGAAGGCGCCCTGGCACAGGGAGACGGCGGCGTCGAACTCGCCGCGGAACGGGAGGTCGCGGGCGTCGCACCGCTCGAAAGTGGCGCCGGGCGGAGCATCCTGGCGGGCCAGGTCGATGAAGCGCCGGCTGATGTCGATCCCGTGGACGGCGATGCCCCGCCGGGCCAGCTCGTGCGCGTGGCGGCCGGGACCGCAGCCCACGTCCAGCACCCGCTGTCCCGGCGCCAGACCGAGGGCGTCGACGAGGAAGTCGACCTCCTGGCGGGTCCCCTTCGTGAACGAGTAGCGGAGGTAGGCCCGCCCGAGATGCTCGGCAACCGGCTCGAACCAGTGATCGGGCTCACTCACGCTCCTACCCTGCCGAAGTGACGGAAAGCGACGCCAGGCGCGCGAAAGCGTCACGTCGACGGAGAAGGGCCCGCGTGAGGCGGCTGAGGACGTAGGCCGGACGGCGCGCTACGTCCGCCGCCGTGAACTCGAGGACCTCGAAGCCGAGGTCCTGCAATTCGATCCGGCGCTGAGCGTCACGCTGGAGGTCGAGGGCGGTGCAGTGGTAGCGGTGCCCCATCACCTCGACGACGAGCGCCTCGGCGTCCCACACCGCGTCCACCCGGATGACGCGGTCAGCGCGATAGGTGACCTGGGTGCGGGGTGCCCGCAGCCCTGCGTCGCGGACGAGGGCCAGGAAGCGGCGTTCGAGGAACGAGTGCCCGATCGGGCCATCGAGCGCTTGTCGCACGATGGCGACGCCGCGGCGTCCTCGAAGCTCGCCGAGCCGCCGGACCAGGACCTCCGGCGACGTCCACCCGTCCCGGACGGCCGAGCCGATGGCGGCCGTCAACTGCCGCTCAGCGACACGGGTGGCGATGTCGACGATGGTGCGCGCCCCGCCCGTGACCCGGAATCGACCGACCGTGACCGCATCCACGTTCGGTAACACCTGCGTCGTATGGACACGGGCGAGCGGCGTCCGAGCTCGCCGGCCCCGAGGGACGGTGAGCTCTACCACAGCGACGCGGATGTCCTCGAAGCCGAGCAGCCGCGCCGCCGCCAGGTGCGACACGACCGACTCGGGACCGACCGCGAGCACGGCCGCCAGGACGCTGCGCTCCCACGACGGTTCGTGACCGGGGACGCCGTACACGCTACGGCCCATCCGAACGAGGCGGTCGGCGTCGGTGCGTTGGCGGACCTGGCGGCATGTGAACCCGGCCTCGAGCGCCTGGTCCAGGGTGAAGAGGCCGAGCTGCCGGCGCGCCACGCGGCCCAGCCGTTGATCGGGAGTCATGGCTGAGGTGTGGACCCGAGCACGCTCGAACCGGAACTCCACTCGCCGACGTGACGGAAAGCGACCGCAGAGGTGCGTTTCCGTCACTTCGGCGAAAGGGGCGAAAGGAGTGTCAGCCCTTGGCCTCCGCCCAACTCGGGCCGAACGCCAAGTACACTTCCAGTGGGACCCGGAGCTCGGCGGCGCCGGCGAGAGTGCGGTGGGTGAGCTCGCCGACGGCGTCCTGGTCGCCCTCGGCCACCTCGACCAGGACCTCGTCGTGGACCTGGAGCACGAGCCGGGCGTCGAAGTCGCCGCCCTCGAGCGCGTCGTCGAGCCGCACCAGCGCGACCTTGAAGATGTCGGCGGCCAGGCCCTGGATGCCGGCGTTCATGGCCTGGCGCTCCCCCGCCTCGCGGATCCGCCAGTTCGACGACTGCAGCTCGGGGATCGGCCGGCGCCGCCCGAACAGGGTCTCGGTGTAGCCGCGCTTGCGCGCCTCGATCACCGTGCGTTCCATGTACGCCTTCACGTTCGGGAACGCCGCGAAGTAGGCGGCCAGGATCTCGGCGGCCTCCTCGGTGGGGATGTTGAGCCGCTGCCCCAGCCCATAGGCCTCCATGCCGTAGGCCAGCCCGTACGACACCATCTTCGCCTTCGACCGCTGGGCGATCGTGACCGCGCTCGGGTCGACGGCGAAGATCCGCGCCGCCGTGGCGGTATGGATGTCCTGGCGCTCGGTGAAGGCGGCGATCAGGCCGGGGTCCTCGGCGAGATGGGCGATGCACCGCAGCTCGATCTGGTTGTAGTCGGCGACGAGCAGGACGTGGCCGGGCGCCGGCACGAAGACCCGCCGGAACTGGCGACCCTCCTCGGACCGAACCGGGATGTTGTGGAGGTTCGGCTGATCCGACGACAACCGCCCGGTGCGGGCCACGGTCTGGTTGAAGGTGGCGTGGATCCTCCCGTCGGCGGCCACCTCGGCCAGCAGCCCCTCGCCGTAGGTCGACCGCAGCTTCTCCACCTCGCGGTAGGCGAGCAGCGGGTCGATGAACTCGGGCCACTGATCGCGCAGCTTCTCCAGCGATTGGGCGTCGGTGGAGAAACCCGTCTTGGTGCGCTTCTGGGGCGACAGGGCGCGCTCGTCGAACAGGATCTGGCGCAGCTGGATGGGCGAGTTCAGGTTGAACTCCCGCCCCGCCACCTCGTACACCTCCGATGCCAGCCGGGTGCACTCCGACGTCAGGCGCTCGTGGAGCCGGCGCAGCTCGACGGCGTCGACGCCGATGCCCGCCTCCTCCATTCGCGCCAGAACGGCGACGAGGGGGTTCTCGATCTCGTCGTACAGCTTCCTCATGCCCTGCTTGTCGAGGGCGGCCTCGAGCGCCGGCGCCAGCCGGCTCACCGCCAAGGCGTGACGCGCGGCCACGACGGCCTCGTCGACGGCCTCGCCGGCCAGGTCGAGCTGCCCTTCAGGAGTGCCCTCGGCCGGGAACGAGTCGCCGGTGTAGCGGGCCAGCAGGTCGCCGATCTCGTAGCGGGTCTCGGCCGGGTCGATCAGGTAGGCGGCGATGGCGGTGTCGATGGCCAGCGACCGCAGGTCGGCACCCAGCCCGGCGAGCGCTCGCATGAGGGCCTTGGCCTGGTGGGCTCGAACCGGTCGGCCGTCGACGAGCGCCGCCTGCACGAGCGGATCGGCGAGCAGCGGCCCCGGCACCCAGGCCACTTCGGCGCGCTCGGCGTCGAGCACCACGGCCAGTCCCGTAAGGGCCGACCGTCCAGCTGAACCGGCCCACACCGGTGCCACGTCGAGCACCGCGGGGCGGCCCAGTGCATTGACCGCATCCGGTACGGACTGCAAACGCACCAGCTCGGCTTCCAGCACCTGGCCGCCGGCCGCCGTACCGGCCGTGATCGGCGCGTTCAGCACCTCCTCCAGCCGCTCGAAGAGCGTCCGGAACTCCAGGAAGTCGAACAGCCGCCGCAGCTCGGCCATGTCGGTGGGACCCCACGCCAGCGCCTCGAGGTCGACGGTGACCGGCACGTCGCGGCGCAGCACCATGACGGCGGCGTTGTCGCGCACCTGCTTCTCGTGATCGGCGAGCGACGCTCGCAGCTTGGGCGTGAGGGCATCGAGGTTGGCGAACACGCCGTCGAGGCCGCCGTAGGTCGAGATCAGCTTGGCCGCCGTCTTCTCTCCGATCCCCGGGACGCCGGGGAGGTTGTCGGACGGGTCGCCGCGGAGGGCGGCGTACTCCGGGTACTGGGCCGGCGTGACGCCGGTGCGTTCGAAGATGCCGGCCTCGTCGTAGAGGGCGTAGTCCGACACGCCGCGCCGGTTGTAGAGGACCTTGACGTGCGGGTCCTCGACCAGCTGGTACTCGTCGCGGTCGCCCGTGACGATGACGACCTCGCACTCGCGGGTCTTGGCCTGCTCGACGACTGTGGCGATGATGTCGTCGGCCTCGAAACCCGCAACGTCGAGGGTGACGATGCCGAGCGTCTCGACGACCTGACGCACCAGCCCCATCTGCTGGCGCAGGATGTCCGGCGCCGCCGTCCGGTTGGCCTTGTACTCGGCCACTGCTTCATGACGAAACGTGGGCTCGGGCCGGTCGAAGGCGGCGATCACGCCGTCTGGCCGGTTGTCGCGCAACAGGTTGATGAGCATCGACGTGAACCCGAACACGGCGTTGGTGACCTGACCTGACGCCGTCGCCATGTCGGGCGGCAGCGCGAAGAAGGCCCGGTACGTCAACGAGTTGCCGTCGAGCAGCAGGAGCTTGCTCATGGCATCACGGTGTCAGGTCACCGGCCACCACGCGCTCGGCGATGGTCTTCATCTTGGTGCGTTCGGTCATGGCCCGCTTCTGGATGAAGGAGAAGGCGTCCTGCTCCGACAAGCCATGCCGGTCCATCAGGATTCCCTTCGCCCGATCGACGATCTTGCGGGTCTCCAGTTGCTCCTCGAGCCCCTTCACCTCGTCGAACAGCGCGCTCAGCTCCTTGAAGCGGGCGATGGCGAGCTCGATGGCCGGCACGAGGTCGCTCTTCTGGAACGGCTTCACGAGGTAGGCGAGCGCACCAGCGTCACGCGCTTGCTCGATGAAGTCGCGCTGGCTGAAGGCGGTCAACACGAGCACGGCGCACAGCCGCTCGTCGGTGATGGTGCGAGCTGCTTCGAGACCGTCGATGCCCGGCATCTTGATGTCGAGGATGGCGAGGTCGGGCCGCATCGACCGGGCCAGTTCGACCGCCTCGTCGCCGCGCCCGGTCTCGGCCACGATCTCGTAGCCCTCCTCTTCGAGGGTCTCTCGAAGGTCGAGCCGGATGATGGCCTCGTCCTCGGCGATCAGCACTCGTGTCGGCACCGGTCCATCCTTATCAGTGGGGCGATAGTTGGTCGAGCAGTTCGTCCAGCCGAGCCTCGAGGCTGGCGATCGACCCGACCACCTCCTGGCGGCGCCCGGCCATGGCGTCGGCGTGGCGCCGAGCGTCACGGTCCTCCTTCTCGGCCAGGGGTGTCTCCGAGACGAGGGCGCGCAACCGGGCGTCGTCGGCCTCCTCGCCCAAGTGCTGGAGCTGCTCGTCGATGACCCGCAGCTCCTCCCGCAGGGCGCGCAACCGCCCCCCGACCTCGGTCAGGCGGCGTTCGACCAGCGAGCGATGCACGGGCGGATTGTACGGAGGCGATGTGGAATCCGCCCCCCGGCCGTAAGGAACGGTCCGAGTGGGGTACACATCACCCGTATGACGGATGCGTGGTCGATCACCGACGGGTACTTCGACACCGCCGGGGACTGGCACCCGACATCGGACGAGACCCGAGCGGTGCTGCGCGCCGCCATGGGCGCCGAGGACCTCGACGCGCCGCCCCCATCACCGCCGCTGTGGTTCCTCCCGGCCGGCTCGGCCACGACCCTGGCCAACGCCTGCGACGTCGTGCTCGAAGACGGCGCGACGCTCCCCGGGTTGCACCATCTGCCCCCCGACCTGCCGATCGGCTACCACGACCTCCATCCGCTCGACGGCGGCCCGACGACGAGGCTGGTCATCACGCCCCGCCGGTTCCGTCGGCCGGCGCGCACCTGGGGCTGGGCGGCTCAGCTCTACGCCGTTCGCTCGGCGGCGAGCTGGGGCATGGGCGACCTCGGCGACCTCCGGACGCTCGGCGAATGGTCCACCGGCCTCGGCGCCGGCGTTCTCCTGGTCAACCCGCTGCACGCCTCGGCTCCCACCCGGCCGCAGGAGCCGAGCCCGTACTCGCCGACCAGCCGACTGTGGCGCAACATCCTGTACCTCCGTATCAGCGAGGTGCCCGGCGTCGAGGCCCTCGGCGCCGATTTCGCCGCCCTCGACGACGCCGGGCGACGGCTCAGCCAGACGCCTCGCATCGACCGTGACGCCATCCACCAGGTGAAAATGGACGCCCTGACGAGGCTTCACCTCGCCTTCGAGTCGGCCGACGGCCGGCGCGGCGACTTCGAGACCTGGCTCCTGGCCCAAGGCGAGTCGCTGCGCCGCTTCTCCACATGGTGCGCTCTGGCCGAACGATACGGGCCCTCCTACCCCGCCTGGCCGGAGGAATACCGCCACCCGGCTTCTCCGGCGGTAGCCGCCTTCGCCGCCGGCCAGCAGTCGCGTGTCCGGTTCCATGAGTGGTGCCAGTGGCAGCTCGATCTCCAGCTCGCCGCGGCCGGCGACACCGGCGTGCCATTGGTGGCCGACTTGGCCGTCGGGTTCGACCCGAACGGAGCCGACGCCTGGGCGTACCAGGATCTGCTGGGCCAGGGCTGCCGCGTCGGAGCCCCGCCCGACACGTTCAACCCGGCCGGTCAGGACTGGGGCCTGCCGCCGTTCGTGCCCTGGAAGGCGCGCGCCGTCAACTACGAGCCCTTCGTGGCCACCATGCGCGCCAACCTGGCGCACTGCGGCGGTCTGCGCATCGATCACGTCATGGGCCTGTTCCGTCTCTACTGGATCCCCCCCGGCGGCGGACCCCAGGACGGCGCCTATGTGCGCTATCCCGCCGAGGACCTGCTCGATCTGCTCGCGGTCGAGGCCGAGCGGGCCGGCGCCTTCGTCGTCGGCGAGGACCTCGGCACGGTCGAGGACGAGGTGCGCGCCGGACTGGCGTGGCGCGGGGTGCTGTCCTACCGGCTGCTGTGGTTCGAGGAGCGCCCACCACCGGCCTTTCCCGAGCAGGCGCTGGCCGGGGTGACCACCCACGACCTGCCCACCATCGCCGGCGTCTGGACGGGCGCCGACCTCGAGCACCGCCGACGCCGCGGGCGTGGCGGCGACGCGAACGACGAGGCCATCTTCCGCGCCCGTCTGCAGCAGGCGACGGGGCTGCCGGACGACGCCCCGCTCGAAGAAGTGGTCGTGGAGACGCACCGCGCCCTCGCAAACGCGCCGTCGCTCGTCGTCACCGCCACCCTCGACGACGCCCTCGCCGCCGTCGACCGCCCGAACCTGCCGGGCACCGTCGACGAGTGGCCCAACTGGCGCATCCCGCTGCCCCGCACGCTCGAGGAGATCATCACCGACCGGCTGCCGAGGGAGGTGGCATCTGCGCTCGACGCCGGCGTGCGTCTACGGTCGCCAGGATGATGATCGAAGGGTTGCCGCTGTGGCTGGCCCAGACCAACTGCTGGATCGTGGCGCCGGACGGGCCGGGCGGCGAGTGCGTGCTAATCGACGCCCCGCCCGATCCCAAGACCATCCTCGACCGCCTGGCCCACCACGGCCTCCGGCTGGTTGCCCTCTTCAACACCCACGGGCACGTCGACCACGTCGGCGGGGTCGGTACGGTGGTGCACGGGCTCGAGCACGGGGCCCAGATCCCCGTGCGAATCCACGACGAGGACCGCCACATGCTGCTCGACCCCGTGGGCACCAGCGGCATGCTCGGCCGCTACCTCGAGGGCCTCGACCTACGTCCACCGGAGGTCATCGAGGGGCTCGACGACGGGGAGCGCATCCGCGGTGCCGGCATGACGTTCACCGCCATCCACACGCCCGGTCACACACGCGGCTCGGTGTGCTTCCGGCTCGACGTCGAGGGCGAAGCGCCCATCCTGTTCTCCGGCGATCACCTCTTCGCCGGGTCGATCGGACGCACCGACCTTCCCGGCGGCTCCTTCGAGGAGCTGATGGCGTCGATGGCCGAGAAGATCCTGCCGATGCCCGACGACGTCCAGGTGCTCCCCGGCCACGGCCAGGTCACGACGATCGGGTTCGAGCGGCGCACCAACCCGTTCATCGTCGAACTGCTGCGCTGACCCCCGGGCGCCTGGCGTTTCACGCCAATGTGAGAACCCCACAGGTCGTCAAATCAGCGTGAAACGGAAATCAGAGTGACGGCGCGGGTCCGGTGCTCTCCCGGATCACGAGCTCGGTCGGCAGCAGTTGATGGGCGGGCGGCGCGTGGATGCCGGTCCGGGCCTGTTCGATGGCGCCGACGAGGGCGGCCGCCGCGGCCCGGCCCTTGCCGGCGATGTCCTGACGCACCGTGGTGATGGTGGGCCGGCTGCGGTGGGCCAGCGGGTTGTCGTCGAAGCCGACGACGGAGAGGTCGTGCGGGACGCTTCGTCCCTGCGCGCCGGCGATGCGAATCACACCCAGGGCGAGCACGTCGGAGAAGCACAGCACGCCGGTGGGTGGCTCGTCGCGGTCGAGGAGCTCGCCGGCGGCGGCGTCGGCCTCGTCGTCGCCGTTGTAGGGCGCCATCACGACGACCGGCTCGACGCCCGCCCTCTCGAGGGTGTCGCGCCAGCCACGCATCCGCTCGCGCTGCGGATGGCCGCCGATGTCGACCATCACGATGCCGATGCGGCGATGCCCGAGGTCGAGCAGATGCTGGGCGGCCGCCCCGGCGCCGCCGCGGTCGTCGACGTTGACGCTCGGGATGTCAGGGACCGGGTTCTGGTCGACGTACACGAGGGGCAGCTTGCGGCGCACCAGCCAGTCACGGTCCCGGGAATCGGGGTTGCACGAGTACACGAGGGCGCCGTCGAGGGCGACGTCCCGGGCGGGGATCACGTCCTCCCGACCGTCCGAGGTGAGCAGGGTCAGGGCCAGGCCGGTGGGCCCCAGCTCCGTCACCACCGCCGCGAGGAAGCCCGTGGCGACCTCGTCGACGAAGGCGTACTGGAGCTGGTCGGTGAGCAACACGCCGACGGCGCCGGCCGTGCCTTTGGCCAGGGCCCGGCCGGCCGGATCGGGGCCGACGTAGCCGAGGTCGGCGGCGGTGGCGAGGATCTTCAGGCGCAGTTCCACGGACAGCTGGTCCGGGCGGGAGAAGGCGTTCGACACCGTCATCCGGCTCACCCCCACCCGGTCGGCGATCGTCTTCAGCGTCACACGGCCCATCGCGTCCCGCAGGGTAGAGGTCATGCCGGCGGGACCGGCCACTTCGAGCGCGGCCCGGCCGGCGCCTGCAATCACTGCGACTCGGCCCGCCGCTCCCTGCGGCGGCCCGGCGACCACGCTCGGCGCCGTCGCCCCGGCCGCACCGGCGCGTCCGGCTGGGCGTTCTCGACCACTCGCGGACGGGTGGCATCGGCATAGCGCTCGGCCAACACGAACAACGGCGTCATCACAGACCTCCAGGCCGATCCGGCCCCATCGCCGGATCTATACCGATACAGTACGCCTGGTCCTCTGTACCGGTCAAGTGACGCTGGACACCCGGGCGCGCCGTCGGCCGACTCGAACGGCACCTGTTCGGGAACAGCACGGCAAGCGCTCGATTTCCCGACTCGTCGCCTTGCGTCGGGAACGGCGCGGGAGACTGGAGACATGGCCGAACGGACCATTCACTTCGAGATCACGGCCGACGACCCCGAGCGGGCCGCCGCCTTCTACCGCGGCACCTTCGGCTGGACCATCACCAAGTGGGACGGCCCCGTCGACTACTGGCTGATCAGCTCGGGCCGGGGCCTCGGCATCGACGGCGCCATCATGCCCCGGGCGCACGACCAGGCCGTCATGAACACGATCCAGGTCGAAGGCAGCCTCGAGGACGCCATCGCCCGGGTGCAGAAGGCCAACGGAACCCAGGTCGACGAGATCCGGACCATCCCCGACGTCGGGCGTTTCGTCTACGTCCGTGACACGGAAGGCAACGTCTTCGGGATGATGGAGCCCGACGGCTCGGACTGACCGTCCGAGGGTCGGTGGCCGGCCGAGCACGATCCGTGCTGCGCCGATCGGATCGTGCCACGCTGTGGTCATGCGTTCACTGAAGGGCGTCCTACTGGCCGGCGCAGCATTGCTCGCCCTGGCCGTCATCCCGGGTTCGTCGCCGGCGTCGTCGCAGTCGGATGAGGCCGAGGGCTTCGTCGGCGTCACGCCGACACGCGTGCTCGACACCCGGGCGCCCAGCGTCGCCGTGGACACGCCGGGGCCGCTCGGTGCCGCCACCACCATCGATCTGCCGCTGACCACGGCGGCACCCAACCGTCCCGGCATCCCGGTTCCGCCCGGCGCCAACTCCGTGCTCCTGAACATCACGGTCGACTCGGACGCCACCGCGCCCTCGTTCATCACCGTGTGGCCGACGGGCCAACCGCAGCCGACGACCTCGGTGATCAACCCGAAGCCGGGCACCGTCACCTCGGGCTCGATCCTGGTGCCGCTCGGCGCGGGCGGCGACGTGTCGATCTTCAACTTCGCCGGCAACGTCAACGTCATCGTCGACCTGGCCGGGTACACCACGGCGATCACCGGCGGCGGTCCATCCGGGCCGACGGGGCCGACGGGACCGACGGGACCGACTGGGCCCTCGGGCCCGTCCGGGCCGAGCGG
>JBKOXV010000047.1:0-12535 GCA_046725105.1 bacterium
GCCTCGGGTGGTGGCGCCGCCGCGGGCCCGTCGGGTGGTACGTCACCAGGTACAGAGGGGTCGTGATCGAGGTGCACGGTGCCCGGCAGCGGGGCCGTCGCCAGGCGGAGGGCAGCCTCGACGGTCCGCTGTGGATCGGTCGAGCCCAACGACCCCGTCCACTTCGTCACCGGTGCGAAGAGGGCCCGCTGGTCGACGCGCTGGTGGGCGACGCGAGCGGTGTCGCCGGCATGGACGGTGTCGGTGACGAGCAGCAGCGGGGCCCGGTCCAACGTCGCCTGGGCGGCGCCGTTCACCGCCGACGTGGCCCCCGGGCCGCGCGTGGCGAGGGCCAGGGTGGGCCGGCCGGTGAGGAGCCCGTAGGTGCCCGCCATGATCGCGGCCGCCGTCTCGCCGTGGGTCAGGACGAACGCCATCCCAGCGCGGCTGAGAGCGCCCACGACGTCGAGATTCGGGCCGCCGCCCGGCACCCCGAAGGCGAACTGGGCGCCACGCGCCGCGACCGCCGTCGAGATGGCTGTGACAAGCGGGTCGGTCAGGCCGCGGGACTGTAGACGAGTGACAAACTCGACGCGTGAGTGACCACGCCGCCGCGATCGTGGCCATCGTGATGGGCTCGCGATCCGACTGGGACACTATGCGTGGTGCCGTCGACGTGCTCGACGAGCTCGGCGTGCCGACGAGCACGTCGGTCGTGTCGGCCCACCGCACCCCGCACCTCCTGGCTGAGTTCGCGTCGAACGCCGAAGCCGGCGGCATCGAGGTGATCATCGCCGGCGCCGGCGGGGCGGCTCATTTGCCGGGCATGGTCGCCGCCCACACCGTGCTGCCCGTGCTGGGCGTGCCCGTCCAGTCCAAGGCCCTGCAGGGCATCGACTCGCTGCTGTCGATCGTGCAGATGCCGGCGGGCGTCCCGGTCGGCACGCTGGCCATCGGGCCGGCCGGCGCCACGAACGCCGGGCTGCTGGCGGCGGCCATCGTGTCGGGGTCCCGGCCGGCGCTCCGCGAACGGCTACGAGCGTGGCGGCAGCGGCAGACCGACGACGTGCTGGCTCATCCCGATCCTCGCCCGTGACGACCGTCGGGATCATCGGCGGCGGCCAGCTGGGCCGGATGCTGGCCCTCGCCGGCATCCCGCTGGGCGTGCGGTGCATCGTCGTCGAACCGGGCGACGACCCCCCGGCAGGGGCGGTGGCCGAGGTGATCCAGGCGCCATTCGACGACGGCGGCGCGCTGGCGCTCCTGGCTACGCGGTGCGACGTCGTGACCATGGAGCTCGAACACGTGCCGGCCGGCGCGCTGGCGTGCCTCGCCGAGGACGTACCGGTGCGGCCGTCCCCCGCCGCCGTCACCGTCGCCCAGGACCGGCGGGCCGAGAAGGAGGCCTTCGCCGCCGCCGGCATCCCCACGGCGGCTTGGGCCGATCAACCGATGGCGTTCCCGGCGGGGACGGTCGTGAAGCGCCGGATGGGTGGCTACGACGGGCGCGGCCAGGTCGTGGTGGCGGCCGGCGGCCCCGTCGACGGCGCCCTCGACGGTGACTGCATCAGCGAGGAGCTCGTGCGGTTCGACCGCGAGCTGTCGATCGTGGCGGCCCGGGCCGTCGACGGCAGCGTCGCCTGCTACCCCGTCGTCGAGAACCGTCACGCCGACGGCATCCTGCGCACCACCGTGGCTCCGGCGCCTCGCCTGGCGGCGGCGCGGCAAGCGGAGGCGGAGGCCATCGCTGTCGCCTTGGCCGAGGCGCTCGACTACGTCGGGGTGCTGGCCGTCGAGCTGTTCGAAGTCGGGGGGACGCTGCTGGCCAACGAGATGGCGCCGCGCGTCCACAACTCGGGCCACTGGACGATCGAAGGGGCGGCGACGAGTCAGTTCGAGCAGCACCTGCGGGCGGTGTGTGGCTGGCCCCTCGGGTCGACCGAGGCGCGGCCCACGGCCATGGTGAACCTGATCGGGTCGCTCCCCGACGTCGACGCCGTCCTGGCCGTGCCCGGCGCCCACCTCCACCTGTACGGGAAGGCACCGCGGCCCGCCCGCAAGATCGGCCACGTCACCGTGCCAGCTGATCGGCTGGCTCAGCTGGAAGCGGCGCTAGCGGTGTGACAGCTGGCGGAGGCGGCGCACCCGCTCCTCCGTGGGCGGGTGGGTCGAGAACAGGCGGGCCATCTGGGCCTGGCTGCCGTTCTTGCTGCGCTGGAACTCGGACAGCGGGTTGTGGATCCAGGCGTAGGCCTGAGCCGGCGACACCTGCATGGGCGTCTGCTTGGCCGTGACCTCGATGCGCTCGAGGGCCCGGGCGAGCGGCTCGCCGTTGCCGAGGAGCTCGGCCCCGCCGCGGTCGGCATCGAACTCCCGCGACCGCGAGATCGCGAGCTTCAGGAGACTGGCGGCGATGGGCGCCAGGATGATCACGAGCAGCGGGCCGAGGAACCCGCCGTCCCGATCGCGGTCGCCGCCGCCGAAGATGGCCGAGAACATGGCGAGCTGCGCCGCGTAGGAGATACCCATGGCGATGGCGGCGGCGATGGACCCGATGAGGATGTCGCGGTGCTTCACGTGCATCAGCTCGTGGGCGAGCACCCCCTCGAGCTCGTCACGCGGCAGCGTCTGCAGGATGCCCTGGGTGACGCACACCACGGCGTGGTTCGGGTTGCGGCCGGTGGCGAAGGCGTTGGGCTGCATGGCCGGGGAGATGGCGACGACCGGCATCGGCAGCTCAGCTCGTCGAGCCAGCTCGGCCACCATGCGATACAGCTCGGGCGCCTCCTGCTCGGTGACGATCCGGGCCGCGGCCGCCTTCAGGGCCAGCTTGTCGCTGAACCAGTAGGAGCCGCCGACGAGCACCAGGCCGAAGATCAGGCCGATGGTGGCGCCAGTGGTGCCGCCGAGAATGCCGCCGATGGCGATGAACAGCCCGCCGAGGGCGGCGAGCAGGACGGCGGTCTTCAACGTGTTCTTGAGCATCTAATCCTCTGAGGGTGAACGGGCGCGACTGGCTGCTCAACGCCCCTGGGGGCGCGGCGGGTTCCGCACGGGCACCGGGAGCGGCACCGGCCGAGGCCGGGGAGCCAACAGTTCTCGGAGCCAATCGAGCAGGTCACGCACCGGGAGGTCCTTCCAACGGGTTCAGTTCAGTTGTCTCGAAGGTCTCTCCCGCCCAACGTGGGCCGTGCCGCCGGGACCCCACAAGGTGTGGGAGCCGTGTTGACGACGGTACGCAGAGGGATACTCCCCATTCGGGTTCCGATCAGTGTACGCCTGTCGGCCGTTGTTGGATGGTCGATGTGACGGAAACACGCCGGTGACGTCGAGTTGCGTCCCGTCGACGCTGGGGGAGGGCCCGGTTTACGATCCGCTTGATGAGTGACGCCACACCGCCGGGCTGGCAGGTCGTCGACGGGAAGCTCCACCGTGAGTTCAGCTTCGGCAACTTCTCCGAGGCGTGGGCCTTCATGGCCCGGGTGGCGCTGGAGGCCGAGAAGGCCAACCACCACCCGGACTGGTCCAACTCGTGGAACCGGGTCGTGATCGATCTCGTGACCCACGACGCCGGGGGGATCACCGACAACGACCGAGCCCTCGCTGAGAAGATCAACGGCCTCATCGGGTGACGACGGCCCGCCTGCCGGCCACCCGCCCCCGGGTGTTCGACGGGTGGATCGTGGTCGGGGCGGTCTCGATCGTCCTCCTCGTGGCGGGCGGGCTCGGTTTCTACGGCCTGTCCGTCTACCTGAAGGAGCTGAAGGACGCCCGCGGGTTCAGCGTCGGCTGGATCTCGGGTGCCACGTCGCTGTTCTTTCTCGTGGGCGGGGTGGTCGGCCTGGCCGTGGGCCGGGTGATCGAGCGGCGCGACGTGCGGATCGTGATCGCCTTCGGTGGGGTGCTGGCCGGCGTGGCCCTCGCCCTGCTCGGCCAGGTCCGGACCCTGTGGCAGCTCTATCTCGTCGACACTCTGCTCGCCATCGGCAACACGTGCTGCTTCCTCGTGCCGGGCACGACGGTAGTCACGCGGTGGTTCCATCGGCGCCGCTCCGTGGCCCTGTCGATCGCCTCGACGGGCATCTCGGTGGGTGGCCTCATCTTCACGCCGTTGGCGTCCACGCTCATCGACCGAGTGGGCATCAGCGAGGCGTCGTTCATTCTCGGCGCCGTGTGGACGATCGTGGTCGTTCCCACCGCCGTGGTGATCTGGCCCGATCCGGCCAGCCGGGGCCAGCGCCCCGACGGCGACGAGCCCGACGTCGCCGGCGCCGACGCCGCTGACGTCGAGCCGGCGGGCGTGCCCTACGAGGAAGCCGTCCACAGCGGCTTCTTCCGCTCCCTCGTGATCGCCTACGTGTTCGGTCTCACCGCGCAAGTCGGCGCCCTCATCCATCTGTTCAATCGGGTGAGCGACGATGCAAGCAAGGCCGTGGCGGGTGCCGCCGTGTTGTGCGTGGCGCTGGCGAGCGTGGTGTTCCGGCTGATCGGTGGTGTCGTCGCCGAGCGGGTGTCGCTCCGGCGCTTGACAGTGGTGATGTTCCTGGTCCAGGCGCTGGCGCTCCTCGTGTTGTCGGCGGGCACGTCCACCGGCGTGCTCCTGTTCGGCTCGGTGGTCTTCGGCGCCACGGTGGGCAACACGCTGATGCTGCAGCCGCTCCTGATCGCCGATGCCTTCGGCGTGCGCGACTACCCGCGCATCTACTCGCTCAACATGCTGTGGACGACCCTCGGGGTGGCGGGCGGACCGTTCGTCCTCGGGGTCGTGCACGACGTCACCGGCGGCTACGGCGCCGCTTACGTGTTGGCCGCCGTCCTGTCAGTCGTGGGGGCCATGGCGCTGGCCAGCCGGGGCAGGGCCTCGCGAAGCTCGTCCACCATGGCGTGGGCGGCGTCGAAGTAGTGGTCGGCCCAGCGGGAGGGCCGGAGCCACCCCTCGCACGAGGCCTGGAGGAGTCGGGCCGCTGCGCCCCGCGGGCGCAAGTCGAGCTCGGTGCAGGCGTTGGACCACGGAAGCAGCTCGAGCTCGAGCCGCACGGCCCGACCGCCCCACCGCGGCCGGACGCGGCCCCGGATGCGACAGCCACGCCCGTCGGCCGCCCATCGGGCCGGGCCGTCGAGGTGGAAGCGGCGCCGGGCCACGACCAGGTTGGCGGCGTGGCGCTGGCCATGCCAGGCCGCCAGGGCCTGTACCGACGTGGACGGCGGCAGCTCGACCACGCGCCAGACAACGACCAGGGCCCGCCGCTCGGCTCGGATCGGCGGTGCCCAGCGTCGCGGCGGCGGCGCCGACACCGGAGCGGGCTCCGGCTCGACGACGTAGGACGGCAACCCGTCAAGGTCGGGTTCTGCCACGGCCTCATCATGCTCCTACCGTTCACCGGATGCACCCGAACGTCGAGCGGGTCACCGCCGCCGCCCGCAGTCTCGGTCTCGAGATCGACGTCCGCACGTTCCCGGAAGGGACGAAGACGGCGGTCGATGCCGCTGCCGCCATCGGAGTCCAGGTCGGCCAGATCGTGAAGTCGCTGATCTTCGCGGTGGACGGTGAAGTGGTGGTGGCCTACGTGAGCGGCACCAACCAGCTCGACGAGCGCAAGCTGGCCGCTCTGGCCGGCGGCCGGAAGTCGGGACGGGTCGACGCCGATACGGTGCGGAGCGCCACCGGCTACCCGATCGGCGGTGTGCCGCCCTTCGGCCACGCCACCGCGCTGCGAGTGTTCGTGGACGAGGACCTGCTCGCTTACGACGAGGTGTGGGCGGCCGCCGGGACGTGGAACGACGTGTTCGCGCTCACGCCCGACGATCTCGTGCGAGCCAGCGGCGGCGTGGTGGGCGCCCTCCGCAAGAAGTGACCGGCGCCGGTCAGCGGAGCACGCGGTAGCGCAGGTGGGTGACGCCGTCGGACTCTATGACCCGGGTCTGCTCCAGGTCGATCGGGCCCACGCCGTCGAGAAGGCGGACGCCGGCGCCGAGCAGGCACGGCACCACGTTGAGCTCGAGCTCGTCGAGCCGGCCGGCCCGCAGGAGTTGCTGCGTCACGCCGGCGGCGCACACCGAGATCTTCCGGTCGCCGGCGGCCTGCTGGGCCAGCTCGACGGCTCGCTCGATGCCCTCGGTGACGAACCGCACCTGCGGGCTCCACTCGCCCGCCGTCGGTGGATGGTGCGTGACGACGAAGTTCGGGACGTCGATCGGATGCCCGCCCTTCCAGCCGCCGGCGATGTCGAATGTGCGCCGGCCGCTGATCATGGCGCCGCAGTCGGTGAGCCATTCGTCGATGACGACCCGACTGGCGTCGGGTGGCACGAACCACTGGTTGACGCGGTTGCGCTCGGGCCCGGCCGACATCCACGCGAAGAGCCGTTCGCCGCCCTCGCCGAGGGGGTGCTCCGGTCCGTCGTCGGGGCCGGCGATGAACCCGTCCAACGAGATGCTCAATCCGACGACAACCGCTCCCATCGCACGCTCCTTGCGCTCAGGTACGGAAGCCGAGACGCTGCCAGACGCCCCGATTCATCGCTCAGGGCGCTTGTGTCGCTGTCTGGGGCGAATTTCGCTCCAACGGGCGCCACAGGCGGTAAACGAGCGGGTCAGGTGAGCGGGATGCAGTCGGCGGTGCAGTTGGGGCCGGAGTCGGGGCGGGGCGGCCCGGTGCGGTGGAGGACGCCGGTGACGGGGGTGACCGTGAGGGACCCGTCGGCGTCGACACCGGCGGACCCGTCCACGATGAGGCTGTAGCCACCCGGCTCGTACGGCGCCCAGAGGAGGGTGACGGCGGTGGGTCGCTCGGAGGCGTTGGCCCGGCTGTGGCGGCCGGCCGTGGCCCGGAACACGCCCCCGTCCCACGCCATCGCCGCCGACACGGCGTGCGGCCGGCCATCGCCGCTGACCGTGACGAGATACGCCCACGACCCGAACCGCTCGACCTGCTCACCCAGCCGCTCGAGCGACACGGGCACGCTCATGACGCCTCGGCCTCGTCCAGCCCCTGGGTGAGCGTGTTCCACGCCAGGGTGGCGCACTTGATGCGAACGGGGAACTTCACGACCCCTCGCAGCGCCTCGAGATCGCCCAGCTTCACCTCGCCCACGTCACCGTCGCCGTTGGTTTCGTCGTCGTCACCGTCGAGCTCGTGCTCGTGGATGGACATCATCGCCTTGAAGGCCCGTACCAGCTGGCGGGCCTCGTCCACCGACTTGCCCTTCACCGCCTGCGACATCATCGACGCCGAGCTCTGGCTGATCGAACAGCCCTGGCCGGTGACCCGGACGTCGGCGACCGTGTCGCCGTCGACGTCGAGGTACACCTGCACCTCGTCGCCGCACAGCGGGTTGAACCCCTCGGCGCGATGGGCGGGCGGCACCGGGAGCTCGCCCCGGTTCCGGGGATTGCGGTAATGGTCGAGAATGATCTCTCGGTAGAGGTCTTCGAGGCCGGGCATCTCGCTTGCTCCTAGAAGGCGAAGAAGTCGCTGGCGGCGTCGAGGCCGTCGGCGAGGGCGCCGATGTCGTCGACGTCGTTGTAGAGATACAGGCTCGCCCGGGCCGTTGCACCCACGCCCAGCTCGCGCATCAGCGGCTTGGCGCAGTGGTGGCCGGCGCGGACGCACACGTTGGACTGGTCGAGCACCTGGCTGACGTCGTGGGGATGGACGTCGCGGTAGGCGAAGGAGATGGTGCCGCCCCGCACCTCGACGTTGTCGGGGCCGAAGATGGTGATGTCGTCGCCGAACCTGGTCTTGAGCGTGTCGATGGCGTAGCGCGTCAGGTTCATCTCGTGGGCCCGCACGTTGGTCATGCCCAGCTCGGTGAGGTAGTCGACGGCGGCCCCGAAGCCGACGGCCTCGGTGATGGGCGGCGTGCCCGCCTCGAACTTGGCGGGCAGCTCTGCGGGCGTGAAGCCGTCCTTGCGGACATCGGCGATCATGTGGCCGCCACCGAGGAAGGGCGGCATGGCGTCCATCAGCTCTTCGCGGCCCCACACGACGCCGATGCCCGACGGCCCGCACATCTTGTGGGCCGAGAAGGCAATGAAGTCGGCCCCCATGGCGTGGACGTCCGTGGGTACGTGGGGCACGTACTGGCAGGCGTCGACGACGGTGACGGCCCCATGGTCGTGGGCGGCGTCGGTGAGCAGCCGCACCGGGGTGATGGTGCCGAGCACGTTCGACATGGCGGCGAAGCCGAACACCTTGGCCCCGTCGAGCAGCTGGTCGAGGTGGGTGAGGTCGAGCTGGCCGTCGGGCGTGATTCCGACCCAGCGGAGCTCGATGCCGCGCTCGGCGGCGAGCATCTGCCACGGGACGATGTTCGAGTGGTGCTCGAGCACGGTGAGCACCACGACGTCGCCGGGCTGCAGGTTGGCCCGGCCCCACGACTGCGCCACCAGGTTCAGGCCCTCGCTGGCGTTCTTCACGAACACGACGCTGTTCTCCGACGGCGCGTTGATGAACCGGCGGACCTTGAGGCGGGCCATCTCGAAGGCCTCGGTGGCGTCGGTCGCGAGCTGGTAGGCGCTGCGGTGCGTGGGGGCGTACGACGTCTCGTAGAAGCGGGCCATGGCCTCGAGGACCTGGCGGGGTTTCTGGCTGGAGGCGCCGGAGTCGAGGTAGACGATGCGACGGCCGTTGATCTCGCGGTCGAAGATCGGGAAGTCCTTGCGGATCCGGGCGACGTCGAGGTCCGTCATCGTGGTTCGGCCTTCCAGGCTTCGTATCCCTCGCGCTCGAGCCGGCGGGCCAACTCGGCGCCGCCGCTGGCGACGATGCGGCCGTCCACGAGGATGTGCACGCGGTCGGGTTGCACGTGGTCGAGAAGCCGCTGGTAGTGCGTGATGAGCACGACGCCGAGCTCGGTGCGGTCGGCCCGCACCTCGTTGATGCCCTTGGCCACGGTGCGCAAGGCGTCGATGTCGAGCCCGGAGTCGGTCTCGTCGAGGATGGCCAGGTCCGGCTCCAGCACGGCCATCTGGAGGATCTCGTTGCGCTTCTTCTCGCCGCCCGAGAACCCCTCGTTGAGGTAGCGGTCGGCGAACGAGGGATCCATCCCGAGGCGCTTCATCCACTCCATGATCGACAGGCGCAGCTCCAGAACCGACAGGTCGAGGCCCTTGCGGGCGCTCAGGGCCTGGCGGAGGAACTGGATCACCGACACGCCGGCGATCTCCTGCGGATACTGGAAGGCGAGGAACATCCCCGACTTGGCCCGCACGTCGGTGGGCCAGTCCGTGATGTCGTCGCCCTTGAACCAGATGCGCCCGCCCGTCACCCGGTACTCGGGGCTGGCGAGCAGGGTGTTGGCCAACGTCGACTTCCCGGACCCGTTCGGGCCCATGATGGCGTGCACCTCGCCGGGCGCCACGGTGAGGTCGACCCCGTGGAGGATGTCGGCGGGCGCCTCGGCCGGCCGGGCCCGCAGCCCCTCGATCCGGAACAGGTCGTTCACACCGCCCAGTGTAATAACCACTACGGCGATAGTGGAAATACCTCAGCCGTGGTCGCGCAGATCCTCTTTCCACGTCCGAAAGCGCGCATGGTCCTGTCCGGACGGGCCGGTTCCGTCGCCGGACCCGTCCGGGTAGAGGCGAAAGGTGTGCTGGTCAGCGGGGTCGTCGGCCCGGACGGCGAGGTAGCGGGCATCGGCGCCGGTGGCCGGCCCGGCCCGCCACAGCAACCACCGACCGATCCGGCGCTTGTACATGGCCACCGGCCGGCCCGGCAGGTCGTCGCCCAGGGCCAGCAGCCGGTCGGGGGCCTCGACCCACGCCGGCGCCGGAATGTTCCGGTCGCGCGTCGGCGTGGCCGGCAGGTCGGCGGTGCGGACGGGAGTCGGGTCGACGGGCCGCTGGTCGGCGGGCAGGGCCATCGGGCTCACCAGCCCCGGTCGATCCACTCCTGGAGGTGGGGCCGCTCGGTGCCGATAGCGGTGTCGAGGCCGTGGCCGGGCAGCACCTGGGTCTCGGCCGGCAGGGTGAGCAGCTTCTCGTCTATCGACCGGATGATGGTGGGGAAGTCGCCGCCCTCGAACGACGTGGCGCCCGGGCCGCCCGGGAACAACGTGTCGCCGCTGAACAGGACGGGCGAACCCTCCACGAGGAAGCACATCGAGCCGGCGGTGTGGCCGGGCGTGGGGATGGTGCGCAATCGGGTACGACCGACCTCGATCATCGCCTCCGGCTCCAGGAACACGTCGTAGCCGACGTCCTTCAGCCGAGGGGCGTCCTCGGCAGTGACGCCGACCTCGTAGCCCGCCTCCCGCATCTGGGGGATGGCCTGGATGTGGTCCCAGTGGCCGTGGGTCTCGAGAATGCGGCGCACCTTGAGGCGCTCGGCCAGGGGCAGGAGCTTGTCGTGCTCGTTGGCGGCGTCGAGCAGCACGGCGTCCCCCGTGGCCTTGTCGCGCAGGACGAACACATTGTTGTCGACCGGCCCGACCACCAGCTTGTGGATCTCGATCTGGGCGTCGTCGTAGTGCAGCGTCACACCGCCAGTCTGCCTCCTGGCGGCTCAGGCCGACACCACGTCGAACCCGAGGGCCAGGGCGACGGGGATCTGGTGGTCGTCGAACGTGGCGTAGGTGACGGGCCGGGGGAGACGCTCGGCAGCCGCCAGGTGGATGGCGTCGACGACGCGCAACGGGTGACCGGCGGCGAGCTCGGCGGCGCGGTCGAGGCACGGCTGGTCGACGGGCACGACGGCCAGGCGGTCCCAGTCGACGCGCAGGGCCCGGCGCAGGGCATCGCGTTCGGCGATGTCGTCGCTCAGCCGCTCGGCCAGGACGAGGCTCTCGCTCAGGGCGAGGGCCGAGGCGCACCAGGCGTGGTCGCCGGCACAGGCGTCGAGTACGACGGCGCGGCCCGGGAAGTCGACGTGGCGGGCCACGAGCCCGCTCGAGTCGAGGAACAGGGTCACCGGATGTCGCGCAGGAGGCGGTCTAGGCGGAAGCCGGCCCAGACGGCGACGGCAGCGTCGGGCGCGCCGCGATCGGGCCGGCCCGGCAGCTGGACGAGGCTCCGGGCGGCGAGGTCCTCGAGGGTGAGCGTGCCGGCGCCGGGATCGATCGGTCCGAGCTGGGCGACGGGACGACCGTCCACCGTGATGACGATGCGCTCGCCGGCTCCGGCCCGGCGCACGGCAGCTGCCGTCTGGTTGCGCAGCTCGCGCACGCCGAGGCGGTCCACGGGACCAACTGTAGCACCGGTGTACACATCGGAACTGGCTCGGTGGTGCAGCGACGCGTCAGACTGCCGGTATGAACTTCGCCTTCAGCGAGGAGCAAGAAGAGCTCCGCAAGACCGTCCGTGCCTTCCTCGACCAGAAGTCGCCCGAGACCGAGGTCCGGCGGCTCATGGAGACCGAGGAGGGCTACGACCCCGCCGTCTGGAAGCAGATGGGCGAGCAGCTCGGGCTCCAGGGCCTCATCGTCCCCGAGGAGTTCGGCGGCCACGGCTTCTCGTACGTCGAGCTCGGCGTCGTGTTGGAGGAGATGGGGCGCTCCCTGCTGTGCGCGCCGTACTTCTCGACGGTGGTGCTGGCCGCCAACACGCTGATCCACTCGGGCGACGACGCCGCCAAGAAGGACTACCTGCCCGGCATCGCCTCGGGCGAGACGATCGCCACCGTGGCGTTCACCGAGCCGTCGGGCAAATGGGACGAGGCCGGCATCACGACGCCGGCCACGAAGAAGGGCGACGGCTGGGTGCTCAACGGCACCAAGAGCTTCGTGCTCGACGGCAGCACGGCCGGCATCATCGTCGTCGGCGGTCGAACCGACCAGGGCGTGAGCCTCTTCGTGGTCGAGGGCGACGCCCCTGGCCTCACCCGCACGGCGTTGTCCACCATGGATCAGACCCGCAAGCAGGCCAAGCTCGAGTTCTCCGACACGCCGGCCCGGCTTCTCGGCGCCGAGGGCGACGGCTGGAAGACGCTGTCGACGGTGCTCGACCTGGCCGCCGTCGGGCTGGCGGCCGAGCAGGTGGGCGGGGCCCAGAAGGTGCTCGACATGTCGGTCGAGTACGCCAAGGTGCGCATCCAGTTCGGCCGGCCCATCGGGTCGTTCCAGGCCATCAAGCACAAGTGTGCCGACATGCTGCTCGAGGTCGAGTCGGCGAAGTCGGCGGCGTACTACGGCATGTGGTGCGCCTCGGAGATGAACGACGAGCTGCCGTCGGTGGCGTCGCTGGCCAAGGCGTACTGCTCGGAGGCGTACTTCCACGCCGCCGCCGAGAACATCCAGATCCACGGCGGTATCGGGTTCACGTGGGAGCACCCGGCCCACCTGTACTTCAAGCGGGCCAAGGGATCAGAGACCCTGCTCGGGTCACCCGCCTTCCACCGGGAGCGCATCGCCCAGCACTTGAGCCTTCAGGGCCTGTAGCCCCGTCCTTTGACGCCCAGCTGCTCGGGCAGCAGCCGATAGGCGTCGGCCACCCACTCGCACAGCACCGGCCTCGTCTGGCACGGGTCGATGATCTCCTCGATCCCGAAGCGCTCCGCGGTCCGGAAGGGCGAGCCCAGCGCGTGGTATCTCTGCCGGAGAGACTCCCGATACGCAGC